>JBAZJM010000005.1:0-43735 GCA_041651315.1 Lentisphaeria bacterium
GCGCGTCTGCCGCCTCTGTCGCACGGCAACATGCTGGGGTTAAGGGTGTTGTACGACGTTCCGGAGTGAGCGATGGACAAGTTTGTCATCTTCTACCTGGCCCTGCTGGTCGGGGTGCCGGCCGGCATCGCCCTCAGCGTGGCGTCGCGGAGCGTGCGGGACGGGGTGTTCACCCTGATGGTGGCCTGCACCTGCATCCCGGACGCGGTGGGCATCAACTTCATCTCGCGTGAGTTCTATCGGGCCAACACGCGCGGCTTCGAGATCACCCTGTTTGACCTGTGCGCCCTGGTGCTGTTCGGCGCCATGCTGCTGTGCCGGGACTACCGGCCGTTCCGCTGGATCCCGGCGCTGAGCGGGCCGTTTCTGCTCTACGTTCTGGTGATTTTCCTGTCGTGGCTGGCGGTTTCCCCCAGCCGGCTGGAGGTGCCGGACGCCGCCGCGTACCTGGTGCCCTACGAGTGGTTCGAGATCAAGCTGTATCCGCTGTTTGAGCTGACCAAGGTGTTGCGCGGCTTCTTCATCTACCTGGTGGTGGTCAATTATCTCCGGGACGAACGGGCGCTGCGTCCCCTGCTGACCGGGGTGGTGCTGGCGGCGCTGTTGGTCACCTATATCGCCGTGACCGACCGTTACGTCGTGGGCATCCACCGGGTCAGCGCCACCCTGGGGCATCCCAACAGCCTGTGCACCTATATGGCGATGCTGGGGGCGGTGCTGTTTGCCGCCTGCCTGCAGCGGCAAAGCCTGCCCGGCAGCCTGTTGCTGGGCGCGGTGACGGCGGGTTGCGGCCTGACGGTGATCCTGGCCATCTCCCGCGGCGGCCTGGCGGCGTATATGCTTGGCCTGTTTCTGGTGCTGGCCGGGCTGTTCCACCGGCATCTGACCTTTAAAAATTTCCTGGTCGTCCTGGTCGGGCTGGTGATTGCCACCCTGGCGCTGGCCTATGCCTCCAGCACCCTGCTGGGCCGGTTTGTCAAGGAACAGGACGTTTCCACCGATCTGGACTATCGCCGCTTCTACAACGCCGAAGCCAAGGGCATGGCGGCGGATCATCCGCTGCTGGGGGTCGGCATGGGCAATTTTTCCGCCTATTCGTGGGACCGTTATGCGGCGGAGGTGGATCCGTTGCTGCCGCCGGGGACGCCGGCCCACAACAACTGGTACCTGACCTTGGGGGAACTGGGCTGGCTGGGGGTGGCGGCGCTGGGGTTTCTGTGGTTCCGCTTCTACCAGTTCAGCGGCCGCCTGCTGTTCGACCGTTCGCGCGGGGCCGCCCAGGCGCTGGCCGTGGGAGCGATTGCCGCCACCGTGGCCTGTCAGCTCCAAAGCCTGTTGCAGCTCGGCTACCGCCAAAGCCCGATTTATTTCATGTTGATGATTCTCATGGGGGTGGGGGTGGGGGTGCGCCAGTGGCACTCCACCCCCGCTCCGGCGACAGGGAGTTGACGGCATGGCCGAACGGCTGGTCATCCAGAAGCGGGCATTAAGCGCCAATGATCTGGCGGCGGCGGCGTTGCGGCGCGAGTTTGCCGCGCGGCGCCTGCTGGTGCTGAACCTGATGAGTTCGCCCGGGTCGGGCAAGACCACCCTGCTCGAACGCACCGCGCCGGCCCTGGCGGGCGAATTCCGCATGGCCGTCATCGAGGGCGACCTTCAGACCGAGCGCGATGCGGAACGGGTGCGCCGGGCCGGCCTGCCGGCAACCCAGATCAACACCGGCGGCGGCTGCCATCTGGACGTGCCCATGGTGCGCCGCGCCCTCGGCGCCCTGCCGCTCGACCAGCTCGACATTTTGTTCATCGAAAACGTCGGCAACCTGGTCTGCCCGGCGGCCTTTGACCTGGGCGAAGACGCGGCGGTGCTGCTGGCCAGTGTGGCCGAGGGCGATGACAAGCCCGGCAAGTATCCCACGGCCTTCCGCCGCGCCGACGTGGTGCTGCTCACCAAGACCGACTTCCTGCCGGTCACCGAGTTCAGGGTCGACCGGTTCCTGGAGGACGTCGCCAAGATCAAGGCCGGCCTGCCGGTGCTGCCCATGTCCTGCCGGACCGGGCAGGGCGTTGAGGCCTGGTTCGACTGGCTGCGGCGCGCGGTGGCCGGAAAACGGGCGGCGCCGTGAACACGGCCGCGGCGGGAAAACCACGGTCCGCCCCCCGCCGTCCGCCGGCGGTTGCCGCCCGCCGGCTGACCGTCACCGGCACGGTGCAGGGCGTGGGGTTCCGGCCGTTCATCCACCGGCTGGCGGTGCGGCATGGCCTGGCGGGCAGTGTGCGCAACACCGGCACGGGCGTGGTGATCGTGGTCGAGGGGGCGCCGGCGGCCCTCGCGGCCTTTGCGGCCGGCCTGAAAGGGGAGGCCCCGCCGCTGGCGCGCCTGGCGGCGGTCCAGTCCCGGTCACTGCCGGCCGCCGGCCGGCACGGCTTTGCCATTCTGCCGAGTGCGGACCGCGGCGCCCGCGCGGCCCTGTCGCCGCCGGACGCCGCGGTCTGTGACGCCTGTTTGCGCGAACTCGCCGACCCGGCCGACCGCCGCTACCGGCACCCGTTCATTTCCTGCACCGACTGCGGCCCCCGTTTCACCATGACGGCCGACCTGCCGTTCGACCGCGAACGCACCGCGATGGGGGCGTTTCCCCTGTGCCCGGCCTGCCGGCGCGACTACGAGGATCCCGCCGGCCGCCGGTTTCACGCCCAGGCCGTCTGCTGCCCGGACTGCGGCCCGCGCCTGCAGTTGCTGGACGCCCGCGGCGGGCCGCCGGCCGGGGCGGCCGAGCCGCTGGCCGCCGCCATCGCCGCCTTGGCCGCCGGCCGGATTGTCGCCGTCAAGGGGCTGGGCGGCTTTCACCTGGCGGTCAATGCGGCGGACGCCACGGCGGTGGCCGAACTGCGCCGCCGCAAGGGGCGTGGCCGCAAGCCGTTCGCCGTCATGGCGCGCGACCTGGAAGCGGCGCGCCAGGTGGTCCATCTCGATCCCGGCGAGGCGGAACTGCTGTCGGCCCCGGAACGGCCCATCGTGCTGTTGCGCCGCCGCGAGCCGCCGCGGCTGCCGCTGGCCGGCGACCTGGCGCCCGGCAACCGCTGGCTCGGCATCCTGTTGCCGTACACGCCGCTGCACCGCCTGCTGCTTGACGGGCCGCTGCCGCTGCTGGTGCTGACCAGCGGCAACCTCGCCGAAGAGCCGATCGTCCATGACGATGCCGAGGCGGTGCGGCGTCTCGGCCATATTGCGGATCTGTTTCTCACCCACGACCGGCCGATTCTGCACCGGGCCGACGACAGCATCGTCAAGAAGCTCGGCGCCCGCGTCCAGGTGTGGCGCCGCTCGCGCGGCTATGTGCCGCGGGCGCTGCCGCTGCTGCCGGCGGGGCTGCCGCCCGGGCTGGCGGTCGGCGGCCTGATGAAGAACATGGCGGCGCTGACCCGCGGCCGCGATCTCTTTCCCACCCAGCATTTGGGCGACGTCGACAGCCGGGCCGGCCTCGACTTTTTTGAGGAGGCGGTCGGGCATCTGCAGCGCTTCCTGGGCGTCGAACCGGAATGGGTGGCGCACGACCTGCATCCGGGGTATGCCACCACCGAGTGGGCCCTGGCCCGGCCGGCGGCCTGGCGCCGGATCGGCGTCCAGCACCACGAGGCCCACATCGCCGCCGGCCAGCTTGAGCACGGACGGCTCGACCGTCCGGTCATCGGCATCGCCCTCGACGGCACCGGCTACGGGCGGGATGGCACCCTGTGGGGCGGCGAGCTCTTCACCGGCCGCCCCGGCGCCTATCGCCGCGCCGCGCACCTGGCCCCGATCCCGCTGCCCGGCGGGGAGCTGGCCATCCGCCATCCCTGGCGTGCCGTTCTCGGGCTGTTGCACCAGGCCGGGCTGGACTGGCGCCGGGTAGGCCCGCCTTGCCTGGCCAGCCGGCCAGCCGTGGTTGAGGAGGTGGCCGCCCTGTTGGAGCGCGGCGCCCCCGCCCCCCTCAGTTCCGGCTGCGGCCGCTGGTTTGACGCCGTGGCCGCCCTGCTGGGGCTCTGTGACCAGGCCAGCTACGAGGGCGAGCCCGCCGTGGCGCTGGAGATGGCCGCGGTGCCGGCCGAACGGCTGGAGCCCTGGCCCGGCGGCTGGAGCCGTGCGGACTCCGCACACCCCTGGATCTGGCAGCCGCACCCCTGGCTGGCGGCGCTCCTGCAGGACCAGCGCCGGGGCATGCCGGTGCCGGAGCTGGCCTGGCGCTTCCATTTGACGCTGGAGGCGCGCCTGGCCGAAATCGCCGGCATCCTGCGCGAGGAAACCGGCATCGGCACCGTGGTCCTGGGCGGCGGCGTCTTCCTCAATTCCTGGCTGGCCACCCGCCTACCGGCCCAGCTGCGTGAGCGGGGCTTCGAGGTTTGTCTGCCCTGCCAGCTCCCGCCCGGCGACGGCGGCCTGTCCGCCGGCCAGGCGGCGGTTGCCGCCGCCCTGTTTGAGTCCGGCCGGTAGACGGCAGGGTACTGGGGACGTGCGTAAGCAACAGAGGTGCTTTCAAAAGTCGGATTTTTAACAGCAAGGAAGCACAGGTAGCGAAGGAGTGAATTGCCTTACGAGTGAAATCGGTTACAAGATGCGCAGGGTGGTTCGGAATGGCAACCTTGAATCCTTCGATACCGATACCGATAGCGACCCCGATACCGAGGAAAAACAGCGTGGGAAACCCGAGCCGCGGGAGCCTTCAACGTTCATCGGTTGCTCTCGGGGTCGGTATCGCTATCGGTATCGGCATCGTTTTTGTAGTCTTCGTTCTTCGGTTCAGGAGGAATTCCCGCCGTTCACGAACGGCGCCCTTGAGCGGGACTTTTGAAAACGGCTCAACTAACGGCATAATTTGAAGAACGTTGGAGAACGTTGGGGACGGGTAAATTGGGGTAGGAAGTTGCATTAGGCGTTGCATTAGGGACGGGTACACCAGAGTGGTTGCAACCGGCGCCCAAGCACGGTACAATACAAACGGCGGGTCGGGCGCAGGCCGATTTCGGGGGCGCTACCCGAGTTTTGCGATTGCACGTCTATATAATGCTCGCCGAAGAGACAATGAAGAGGCAGACAACAATCGCAGTTACCCTGATCATTGCCGGAATCCTGTATGGCCTTGTGTCGGCCGTAATAAACCAGAACCCATTCTACTCATCCACTGGGGAACTGCTTGTTTCCCAAGACCAGCAGCACCGTGCTTGGTCCTGGTCTCCCAACCCGATTTGGCTCCCAAGTTTTATCCTCTGCAAAGCCCCGAGAAACGGATTTGGAATCACACACACGCGTTCAGGTTATCTCTTCCGTTCGGACAAGAACCGTGAAATATATTTCATTGGGAGCGCCGGGGTCGGGGGTTGTATAGGGGCTCTGATGGCTCTTGGGATGGGGATCAAGAAGAGAAAACAAAGCGTCGAACCAACGGGTGGAGCGTACGCCGCACCCGAGACGGGAACACAATGCCCCCGTCCCCATTCACACCGACGAGCTGACCCAAAAGGAGAAGTCGCGACTGGGGCCGCTTCAGGCCGAACTCAAGGCGAAGAGGAAGAACGCCAGGCATAGCCGGTTTGCGAAAACGTGAACGACTGAACTGCGAACCAGACCTTGGTGGCTATCGGCGCTAGCGCGCCTCAGCCTCAAGGTCAACGTTGGCCAATGAAATGAAGATCAAGAGTCTCCATGTGTGGCTGGTGGTACTGGCGCTCTGCGTGTGCGCCATTCCATTTCGAGCGCAATTACGGAGGCCGGTTGTGGCGGTCAGCCAGAGCATGAAAGGCAAGAAGACCGTCAGTGATCGTGTGTCCCAGTACGGAGATGCTGTCCGTGCGCGCCTTGGGCCGCAGTTTGCCAGCGGAATGGTCACATATCCGCCTCGTCGTGTCACTCTCGTCGGTCTGAAGGCCGAGCGCACGATTCAGGTCTGGGTGTCCGGGGACGATGGCAAATGGACTCACTTACGTGACTACCCGATCCTAGGCATGAGCGGCGTGCTTGGTCCGAAGCTGAAGGAAGGCGATCTGCAAGTGCCGGAGGGGCTCTACGGGGTGGAATCCTTGAACCCGAACAGTCTCTATCATTTGGCGCTACGGCTGAACTATCCGAACAATCAAGATCGGTTGCGGGGCAAGAAGGACGGTAGGTCGGAACTTGGGTCCGACATCATGATCCACGGGAAGACTTGTTCGATCGGTTGCCTCGCCATGGGCGACGAGGCAGCCGAGGATCTCTTCGTTCTTGTCGCCGAGACCGGCATCGACAATGTCTCAATCATCCTGGCTCCCGTTGACTTCCGGACGCGGGAGTTGCCGGAGTTGATGCCAGCAACGCCGCCCTGGGGCAGCGAGTTGTATGATACGATCAAGAAAGAGCTGTGGAAACTCGGAGGCCCAACAAGTGCAGGCAGGGTACACTGACGCGGGTATTAGGGACGTGGGTATTAGATAGGGTATTAGGGACGAGGGGTATTAGGGACGGGTACACCAGAGTGGTTGCAACCGGCGCCCAAGCACGGTACAATACAAACGGCGGGTCGGGCGCGGGCCGATTTCGGGGGCGCTGCCCGAGTCTTGCGATTGCACGTCTATATAATGCTCGCCGATAGATTATGAGAGACAAGAAGAGAACGAGAATTCGGGACCAGATCTTGCTCGTGGTGCTTGTCCCGATCCTGATTCCACTCGTGCTCATACTACTTTTCGCCATCCCAGTCGTCGGCTGTCTCGTCCGCATCGCAATTTGGAGCGCATGGAGCAGCCGCGGAATCTGTCTCTTATACGTCCATTCGAATAGTCCGGTCTGGCAGGACCACATCAAGACGAAGATCATTCCAAGGCTGCCGGATCGAAGCATCATCCTTAATTGGTCCGAACGGAAGAAGTGGCGGCCGAGTCTGGCGGGTTGGGTCTTCCGACACTTCGGAGGCTATCGAGACTTCAACCCATTAGCCGTTGTCTTCCGACCTTTCAGGAGGACAAAGGTCTTCCGATTTCACGAAGCCTTTGGAGACATGAAGCACGGCAGGCCGGAGAAGCTCTTGAAGATGGAGCAAGAGTTCTTTGCTGCCCTGAGACAATGAGACGGCGAATCAACCGGTGGTGCCAACCCGGCGCGAGCGCCGGTTGGCACACCGGTATCGTTAGCCCAAGAGAAAATGAAGCCCAAAATCACAACTGGCGACCTTCTTGACCAGAAAGTCGATATCATCGTCAATGCATGGAATCGCAACCTAATTCCATGGTGGTTATTGTTGCCGCAGGGAGTCTCTGGGGCAATCAAGAAGAAAGCTGGTGTTGCCCCGTTTTGCGAACTGCGAAAGTACGGAACACTTGCCCTCGGACAAGCGGTCTTGACAGGGGCAGGGCGTTTACCCTTTAAAGCCATCATACATGTCGCGGGGATTGGCCACTTGTGGCTACCCTCTGAAGAGTCTGTCCGATTGGCAACGAGAAATGCGCTGATTGTCGCTAAGAACGCGGGATACCATTCCATTGCCTTTCCTCTCATTGGTGCAGGAACAGGTGGCATGAAGAGGGAAAAGGTACTCGAACTAATGACACAGGAAATCGAGACTTCTCAGTATGACGGAGAAGTCACGATTGTTGTTTATGACCGAACCAAGGGGCTAACCAGGGCGCTTTGGCAGAGATGATAAGATGAAAATGATCCTCATACTGATCGCGAGTCTGGCCATTTCTGGGCGGGTGTTTTCGCAGACCGATTCGCCACCCTCGCAGGGCACGAACACACTGGCACCGGCAAGGGAGAAGGGGGAGGCGCAGGCAAAGGCGGACATCGCCAAAGGAACGATGCAGATTCTTTACTACGGCAAACCGTGGTCAATGGGGAAGCCACTTTTGGACGATGAAACCCATCTGCCGGTCAAAATTGTGGCCGGTTGTTGCGTCGTGCCGGAGTTTGTGGCTGAAACTGATGCTTACAACGCCGTCATGAGGCAGGCCTCCAAAGAGAAGAAACCAAGAGAAGAAAAATGAGATTCAAACAACGTTCACTTCTCGGCTTGGCGTGTCTTTCCGCTTGTTTTGGTGTGCTCGCAGCCCCAGCCAAGCAGACGCAACTGGCTGATCGTATCAGCGGCATCGCCAAGAACCACTTTCCGGATGCCGTCGTTTCCCAAGATAACGGCACACTCTCGGCGAAACACGGCACCATGGTCTTCACGATTCATCGCCACTGGAAGACCGGAGAGATCCTGAAGGAAACCGACCAAGTCGAAGGGCCAAATTACAAGGGGTTCATGATTTTTATTTCCGTGCAGGACGGTCGGTATGAAGGACAGGCGATGGTCCCTCAAACCCTGAACGAACGATACTGGCAGACATACATCGACCGTCCGCCGACGGAGGACGGAAAAGGACATTACGTCATCAACTTCTCCTACGGGGCAAGGCTCGACAGGGATTTCATGAGAGCCATATTTGAAGCATTACCAAAATCAAGGAGGCCAACAAACGATACCATTTTATCAACGGAACAAGGCGGCGGGGACGGGTAAAGTGTTCATCCCCCTTGATCGCTCACGCAGGCAGGATTGCCTGCTTGACGTTGGCACAGGCAAGAGTGCCTGTGTCACGCTTCGGCCGGGTCAGCGCGCCGGGAGCGGGCCGGGGTGGAACTCCACCAGCCGCACGTCCGTCTCCGCAGGGGAGCCGTGGTGGCGGCAGCTGAAGCGGACGATGCCGACGCCGTGGCAGAACCAGACGGTCGTGGTGTCCGGAAGCGACGGGTAGGCGAGTTGATAGAGCTGGCGCGGCGCGGCGGTGTCCGGCAGCCCTTGGACGGGCCAGTCGAGCGTGTCGCCGGCGGTGACGTGCCAGCAGTAGCTGCGGTCCAGGCGGCAGAGCTGGCTGGTTTCGCCGAACACCTGGCCGTCCCGCAGCGGCAGTTCCAGCTGCAGGGCGGGCTCCGCAAATTCGATGCCGGGCAGGTCGTCGTGCGGATTCGTCAGGCGGCTCCACAGGTGCGGCCCGTCCTCGGCGTCCAGCAGATAGAACTTGCCGGCGCCCGCCTGGAGCAGGACGTGTTCCGCCGGTTTCATTCCCGCCTGATAGCCGGCCAGGTCGGTGGGGGCGCCGCGCAGGCGCCAGCCGGTGACATGGCCGCGGACGGTCTTTTCCAGCACCTCCAGGGTCCAGGTGACCGTGTCGGTGCGGAGCTGGCTGCTGTTCGGGGCGGTCCATTTGACCGTGCCCTGATAAACCCAGCGGGCGCCCACAGTCAGCGGGAAGGCGGCCGTCCCGTCATCCGGCCGGGCGCCGGGCGCCGGGGCGGCGGTTCCCAGGGGCAGGGGTTGGGGGGCGGGCGCATGCCGGCACCCGGCGGCCAGGACGGCCAGCGCGAGTCCCAGCATCAGGGCAGGGGCTTTCATCGGTGTCACACCCCGGCGGCGCGGAAGGCATCGGCGACGATGGCCTGGGCCTCCTGCTTGATGGCGTCGAGATGGGGCTGGCCCTTGAAGCTTTCGGCGTAGATCTTGTAGACATCCTCGGTGCCGGACGGGCGCGCGGCGAACCAGCCGTTGTCGGTGATCACCTTGAGCCCGCCGATGGCCGCGCCGTTGCCGGGGGCCTGGGTGAGCTTGGCGCGGATCGGTTCGCCGGCCAGGGTGGCGGCGGTGACCTGCCCGGGCGACAGTTTGGCCAGCACCTGGCGCTGGGCGGCGTTGGCCACCGCGTCCTGCCGTTCGTACAGCGGGGTGCCGAAGCGCGCGGTGAGCTCGCGGTAGTGCATGCCCGGATCCTTGTGGGTGGTGGCGGTGATCTCCGCGGCGAGCAGGGAGAGGATGATGCCGTCCTTGTCGGTGGTCCACACGGTGCCGTCCCGGCGCAGGAAGGAGGCGCCGGCGCTCTCCTCGCCGGCAAAGCCGTAGGAGCCGTCCACCAGGCCGTCGACGAACCACTTGAAGCCGACCGGCACCTCGGCGACGCGCCGGCCGAGGTCGGTGGCGACGCGGTCGATCATGGAGCTGCTGACCAGGGTCTTGCCGATGGCGGCGTCGCGCCGCCAGCCGGTGCGGGTGCGGAACAGGTACTGGATGGCGACGGCGAGGTAATGGTTCGGGTTCAGCAGGCCGGCGCTGGGGCAGACAATGCCGTGCCGGTCAAAGTCGGGGTCGTTGCCGAAGGCGATGTCGTAGGTGTCCTTGAGCCCGATCAGGCCGGCCATGGCGGCGGGCGAGGAGCAGTCCATGCGGATCTTGCCGTCCTTGTCCACGCACATGAAGCGGAAGGTCGGGTCGGGGAAGCCGTTGAGCAGGTCGATGCGGAGTCCGTAGCGCGCCGCGATGGGTTCCCAAAAACCGAGGCCGGAACCGCCGAGGGCGTCGGCGCCGATGCGCAGGCCGGCGGCCTGGATGGCGGGAAAGTCGATGACGTTCTGCAGGTCCTCGACATACGGGGTGACGTAGTCGTGGACGCGGACATTGGCGGCCTTGAGCGCCCGGGCGTAGGGGAGGCGTTTGACCTCGCGGTTGCCGTTCTGCAGCAGGGCGTTGGCGCGGTCGGCGATCCCTTGCGTGACGGTGGTGTCCGCCGGGCCGCCGTTGGGCGGGTTGTACTTGATGCCGCCGTTGTCGGGGGGGTTGTGCGAGGGGGTGATGACGAGGCCGTCGGCCAAACCATCCTGCCGGCCGCGGTTGTAGGTGAGGATGGCGTGGGAGATGACCGGGGTCGGCGTGTAGGCGCCCTCTGGGGCGACCCGGGTCTCAACGCCGTTGGCCGCCAGCACTTCGAGGGCCGTGATCTGGGCCGGTTCCGAGAGCGCGTGGGTGTCCTTGCCCAGAAACAGCGGCCCGGTGATGCCGGCCCGTTGGCGGTGTTCGCAGACGGCCTGGACAATGGCCAGCAGGTGCGCCTCGTTGAAGGTGCCCTTCAGGGAACTGCCGCGGTGGCCGGAGGTGCCGAAGCTGACCGCGCAACGCGGGTCGGCCGGGTCGGGCTGGAGCGTGTAATAGGCGCTGATCAGCGCCGGAATGTTGGCGAGAATGGCGTTCGGCGCGGGTTTGCCGGCGAGTGCGTGCATGGCGGAGAAGTCCCTTGTTCGATGGCGGGGCCGGTGGCCCCATTGACCCAGACACCCCGGAATATATCGTGCCAAGCGTTCCCGGCACGGGAGGCGGGCGCGGGGCGCCCGGCCGCCTTGTGGAACATTGGGCGGCATGATATGATTAGGGTAGTGGTGGCGGGGCCGGCGCCCTGCCGCGTGGCAACCCGTTGGCAATGGAGGGCCTGCAATCATGAGCACGGTCAAGCAGTTGCTGGATGGCAAGGGGCGCGGGGTGTTCCAAGTGGCGCCGGACGCGTCGGTTTTCGAGGCGGTCCGGCTGATGGAGCGGCACGGGGTGGGCGCCCTACTGGTGATGGAGGGCGACAAACTCTGCGGCGTCATTTCCGAGCGCGATTATGCCCGGAAGATCATCCTCAAGGGGAAGGCGTCCAAGGAGACGCCGGTGCGGGACATCATGACGCGGCCGGTCATCTATGTCTCCGAGGATGAGACCGTCGAGAACTGCATGGCGCTGATGACCCAGAAACGGGTACGGCATCTGCCGGTGCTGACGGAGGGGCGGGTGGTCGGCGTGGTGTCCATCGGCGACGTGGTGAAGGCCATGCTCACCGAGAAGGATCTGCTCATCGACCAGCTGGCGCGCTATATCTCGACCGGCTGAAGGCGCGCCGTCAGCCGCCGGCGTCAATCTGCGGGGCAAACCACCATCGGCCGGTCCGGCCGACGGTTTATCGTCCGGGGGGGGGCGGACGAAGGCGGGGGTGGCCGTCAGGCGATTGACGGCCCAGCGGTTGACACGCTCGCTGTCGAGCTGGTTGGCCAGGGCGCGTTTCTGACGGAGTGTGATCTTCAGGCCGAGGCGGCCGGAGTGGGGTTGGAACACTCCGGAATGGGCGGCCGGCGCCGCAAAAAAGAAGTTGTTGCCGGCCTGCCGGACGGGGGCGAGGCCGCCGTCGGTGGCGCGGCTGGAACGGGTGCTGTCAGCGATCGTGGTGGGGGCGGTGATGGCCACCTCGAAGAGGATGTTGCCGCCGGGATTGTCGGCGTCGAGGGTGACGGTGAGTTCGTGCAGCTGCCAGCCGGCGGCGGCTGTCGGAAGGACAACGTTGAAGTTGTAGGATTCCAGGTCGCCCCGAAGGGTGGCCGGCTGCCAGCGGTTGTCGCGCCACAGCAGCCGGGAGCGGGTGTCACCGGGTTCGATGCGAATCCATTCCGGGGGAAAGACCACGGTGTCGCCGGCAAAGGCGGTTTGGACGGGCAGAAGGGTGAAGCGGTATTCGAAGGGGGCGTAATCGCCAGCCCCGACGCGCAGGCCGGCGGGGGCCTGGCCGGCCTGCGGCGTGGCGATGGCCAGGGTGGGGGTGGGCAGGACGGCCTGGCAGAGCAGGGCGGTGGCGGCGGCGGCGGCGGGATCGAAGGTCACCAGGCGATCCACGGGGCCGGTGATCCGGCCCTGGTCGGCGCGCAGCGGCAGAGCCCCGCCGGGCAGCACCAGCCAAGCGGCGGTGGCGTCGGACAGGGCGGCGGGGAGCGGCCAGGAGACCAGGTGTGCGCCGGTGCGGTCAAGGGTGACGGTGGCCGGGGGCGGCGCGCCGGCGGCGGTGCCGGTCCAGGTCATGGCCAGGCGGCGGGGCTTGAGCGACTGGACGGTGAGGGGTTCGACCCGTTGTTCGCCGTTCTGCCGGTTGAGGCGCAGGGGGGTGGTGAGCGCTTCCCGGCGGGCCAGGCCGCCAAAGGTGCGGGCCACCAGCGGATAGAAGAACCCGTTCTGCCCGGGGGCGTCGAGCGCCGGCCGGTCATCGCTTTTGCTGAACAGGCTGATGGCGCTTTCCGCGGTCTGGCGGGGGCCGCCCCAGGCGGCCAGGGTGACGGTGGTGCAGCTGCGCTCCATCTGTTGGGCGGCCTGCTGCTGGGCGGTGCGGATCACGGCGACGGAGAAGGCAATGCCGAGGCCGGCGGCGAGAAACCAGGCCCACATGGGCCGGCGGCAGGCATAGCCGACAACCAGCAACAACGCCGTCAGGCCGACATACAGGGCGAGGAAATTGCGCACCAGGGCCAGTCCCGGCACGCGATAACCGCAGAGCAGGGACAGCAGCTCGCCCAGGGGGGCGTCACCGCCGCGGGCGGCGCCGGTGGGCGCCAGGGTGGTGGCGGCCCAGATGTGGTTCCACAGCGCGGTGGCGGCGCCGGTGTCGCGAAAAACCGGATCGGTTAGGTCGAAGGCGCACCAGCCAATGGTGCCCAAGCCGTGACGCTGCCAATGGAGGACCGGCAGGCCGTCCGGAGTGCTGAGCGGGGTGACGCCGCCGGCGTCGCCGGGGAGCGCCTCCAGGAACGGGCGGCCGCCGGCCGGCTGCAGCCGGGTGGCGGTGCCGGCGGGCAGGCCGGCCCAGGCGCGCAGGAAGTTGAAATCCTCGCAGGCGCGGAGGCGCAGCGGGTGCACCGGCAGCAGGGCGGCCAGCGGCGTGCCGGCCGCCGCCAGGGCGCCTTCGGGATGAATCCAGAGCAGGGTGCCGCCGTGGCGGACATAGTCGTCCAGGGCCTGCAGTTGCCGCTGGCTGAACTGGCGCGGGTCGGGCTTGACCAGCGCCACCGCGACGCTGTCACCGAAGCGCTCCCAGCTGTCCGGCGTCTGGCTGGCGCGGATGCCGGAGCTGGCGGCTTTTTGGAACAGCTGCGGATCGCGCAGGCTTTCACTCAGGCCGGCGTAGTCGGGGTCGTCATTGATCACGACCACGGTATGGCGGTTGCTGGACTCGAGGCGGATGAGCGCCTTGTCACGGGCGACGGTCTCGCCATTGAGGAGCAGGGAGACCTGGTAGGATTCGACGGGCGAGGTGAGGATGGGGGCGGAGTCCTCCCATTCCGAGCGGGGCGGAATGGTCAGATTCCGGGTGAAGAGAGTGCCGCCGCCCTCCGGTTCCAGGCGCACCTCGACCGGGGCCGGCGCCGGGCCGGGATTGGCCACGGTGAAGCTGAACTGGGCCATGCTGTCGGCGGTGATGGCCGGCGACAGGCCGAAACGGATCGAGCTGTTGAGCAGGCGGGGCTTGCCGCCGTCCCCCTCCGCCGCGGCGGAGGGAGACAGGGGCAGCAGCAACGGCAGCACGGCCAGGACCGCCAGGATCCAGGCGTTCTGCCGGAATGTGCCGCCGTGCGCCACGGGCTCAGGCCCGTTCAAGGAGGAGCGTGGCGGTCGGCTGGTCACAGACTTCGGCGGGGCCGAAATATTGGATCGGGCCGGGATAGACATAATCGGTCTCGACGGCCCACGTGTCGCGGTTGGCGGCAAAGGCCAGGAACGGCTTGCCATCCAGTTCGACCAGGGCCTTGCGGATGACGGGGACGTTCTTGCCATGGCGCCGTTCCATGTTCATCAGCATGGTCAGCGGAATGCCGCCGGCCGTCCACGCGGTAGCCGGCAGCTGGGTGTTGCGGACACTGGACATGTAACCCGACTTGCCCGCGGCCATCAGGGCGGCGGCGGTGTAGCCGAGGCTGTAGCAGTAGTCGGCGTCGAAGTTGGAGGGGGCGGCGCAGCGGCCCTCGTAGCCGAAGAAGTGGTTTTGGGCGCTGAACTTGCCGCTGTAGGTGCCGGCCTTGGCGCGCTCCTTGAGCTCAACCTTGACCATTTCGATCAGCATTTTTTCGGTCTCGACCAGGCTCACCTGGACGTTGCCGTGCGGGTCGCGGTCCATGATCAGCTGGGTCTGGATGCCCTTGGGCAGGCAGGCATAGACGTCCCGCGTCTCGGCGCTGAGCTGGCCGAGGACGAACCCGATGCGCTCCTCCACGTTCTCGATGTGCTCGCAGGCCGTGGCTTCGTGGGCCAGCAGGTCGTTGAGCTCGGCAATCAGCGCCTTCATTTCCGGCACGAATTCGATCAGCCCTTCGGGAATCAGCACCACGCCGAAGTTGCACTTCTGGTCGGCGCGCCTGGCCACGATGTCGGCCAGGGAACGGACAATCTGCTTGAGGGTGGTCTTGTTGGCCGCGATCTCCTCGGAGATCAGGCAGGCGTTGGGATGGGTGCGCAGGGCGCATTCCAGAGCGATGTGCGAGGCGCTGCGCCCCATCAGCTTGATGAAATGCCAGTACTTCTTGGCGGAGTTGGCGTCGCGGCCGATGTTGCCGATCAGCTCACTGTAGACTTTGGTGGCGGTGTCGAAGCCGAAGGAGGTCTCGATCCACTCGTTCTTGAGGTCGCCGTCAATGGTCTTGGGGCAGCCGATGACCTGGATGCCGGTTTTCTGGGCCAGCATGTACTCGGCGAGCAGGCAGGCGTTGGTGTTGGAGTCGTCGCCGCCGATGATCACCAGCGCGGTGATGCCGTGCTGCTGGCAGTTGGCCACCACCTTCTCGAACTGCTCGGGCGTCTCCAGCTTGGTGCGGCCGGAACCGATGATGTCAAAGCCGCCGGTGTTGCGGTAGGCGTTGATGAAGGCGTCGTCGAAAATCTTGAACTTGTTGTCCACCAAACCGCTGGGGCCGCCGAGGAAGCCGAAGAGCTGGCTGCCGGCGTGGATCGCCTTCAGGCCGTCGTACAGCCCCGCGATGACGTTGTGGCCGCCGGGAGCCTGGCCGCCGGACAGGATGACGCCGGCCTTGACGGGCGCGGCGGCCGTCAGCCCTTTGCCCGCGCCAAAGGTGATGGCGGGCAGGCCGTAAGTGTTGGGGAACAGGGCGTTGACCGCGTGCTGGTCGGCCACCGACTGGGTGGCGTCGCCGGTTTTGGCGGCGACGGCCATGCCGTTCTTGGCAAACACGGCGGGCAGCTTGGGCTGATAGGCGGCGCGGGCTTGCTGCAACGGGGAAATCGCGGGCATGGTCAGATCATCTCCTCACCGGGTGGCGTGTGCGGTAAACACGGGCTCATTTTTCGGCAAAAGTGAAACGTAATTCCCGGAACGCGAAAAGCAACGTTATGTAGGACCAGAACGGGCGCCGCCCAGTTCCGTCGGGGGAGGGCGTGTTGCGCTTGGTCCGGCACCGGCGCCGCGTCGCCCCCGGCGGCAAATGTGTTGGGTGTACTTGGGGGCGGGTGGGACGGTTCCCTTGGTGTTGCTTAAAACGGACAGAACGGACAAAACGGACTGGCGGTTGCCTGCATGGTCTTGGCTCCCGCACCGGGACGGCGCCCTGGTAGTGCGGCGGGGCCTCACGTCGCCCTCCTACCGGCCGGTTTTGACGGCCCCTTCCCCGTGGGGGCAAATACCAGGGCGGCGTCGAAGCCGCCGACACTCCAAGGAGGCTTCCGCCTCGGGGATAATCCAGTCTTTGCGGTCCTTCCGTCCTGGCCCCGGGGCTCCCGGAAAGGGTCAGCAGTGGGAGACGGTCAGTTGTGAGTCGCCGGCGGCGTCGGCGGCGAGATGCCATTGGAGGGTGGCCAGGGCGTGGAGGAAGCGCTGGTCGTGGCTGATCAGGAGCAGGCCGCAGGGGCAGTCGGCGAGGGCGTCTTCCAGGCACTCGATGCTGGGCAGGTCCATGTGGTTGGTCGGCTCGTCCATGGCGATCAGGTGGGGGCCGGCGGCGATGCCCTTGGCCAGCAGGATCTTGCGGATTTCGCCGGGACTGGGCTCATCGCTTTCCAGCAGCCGCTGCGGCCGTGAGCCGAGGCGGCTGACAATGGTCATGATCTGCCCCAGTTTCTCCTTGGGCAGGGCGGCGACCTCCTTGAGGATCTGCCGCGAGGCTTCGGCGGAAATCTCCTGGGGCACGTAGACGACCCGCTCCGGTTCCAGGTTCAGCCGGCCCATGAGGTGGGTCAGCAGCGTGGTCTTGCCCAGGCCGTTGCCGCCGGTAAGGGCGATGCGGTCGGCGGGGCGGATGACCAGGTCGGGGAACTGCAGGCGCCGGGTGCCGCCCAGGGGCAGCCCGCCGGCCGGCACCCGGCACAGGTGCGACCGGGGCGAGCAGGCGTCCGCCGCGAGCCAGATGCCCATCTCGTAGACTTTTTTGACCTTGGTTTCCGCCCGTTTTTCCTCCGCCCGGCGCACCTTGCTGCCCATTTGGGCGATGAGCTTGCCGGCAAAGCCGTCCTTGCCGGTGAGCTTGGCCAGGTTCCGCATGGCGCGGCCGTCGTGGTCCTGGGCCGGCGGTTTTTTCTGCTTGTTGACCTTGGTTTTGGCGGCGAACTGGTCGGCGGCTTCGCGCCGGCGCTGGGTTTCCTGGCGGCTGCGGGTGATCGCATCCCGGGCCCGGTCGTCCTGGCGGCGGCTGGTTTCCTGGTCGATGCGGTCCTGCTCGGCGCCTTCGGTGACGCCGCCGGGGCGCAGGACGGCGTCCGGCGGGTCGAGGAACAGGCACTGGCCGCAGAGTTCGTCCAGCAGTTCGCGGTCATGGCTGACCAGCAGGCCGACCCCGTGGTAGTCGTGGAGGGCGGCGACCAGCATGCGCCGGGCGTCCGCGTCGATGTGGTTGGTCGGCTCGTCGAGGGCGAGAATGTCCGGCGCGGCCCACAGGGCGGTGGCGATCTGGGCGCGTTTGCGCTCCCCGTGGCTGAGGGTGGCCCAGCGGTCGGGCCAGTCTTCCGCCACCGCCAGTTGGCGCTTGATCGCCAGCGCCTCGCGGTCGCCGGCATAGACCAGCTCCACCAGGGCCTCGGGCGGGTCGTCGGTGCGCTGGGCGCAATAGCGGGTGGAGGCGGGGCGGCAGACCTTGCCGGACTGCGCCTCCAGTTCGCCAACCGCCAGCTTGAGCAGGGTGCTCTTGCCCACCCCGTTGGCGCCGACAATGCCGGTCCAGCCGGGCGGGAAATGCACGTCAACGTCGACCAGGAGCGGCTTGGTCATGGTCGGGTAGGTGAAGGAGACGTTTTGGAACTGGAGGAAAGACGGCAAGGCGGGTCCTGATGGTGGCGGGTGGGAGGCGGAGGTAAAAAAGGTGGTGGGGTAATATAAGCCGGGGAAGCAGGGGGCGGACAGAACGGACAGAACGGACAGAACGGACAGAACGGACAGAACGGACCGGCGCCTGCCGTCCGTGTGGGTCCGTGTCCGTCCGTGTGCCTGGCCGCCCCAAAACGCACCGGCGGCACGGGGTTGGGAAACCGCGTGCCGCCGGGAGTGATGGGATGCGTGTGGTTGGGTTAGCGGAACTTGGGCAGCATCTTGCCGTGGGCGGCGATCAGGTCGTCCACGAGATGGCGGATCTGGTCGAGGGTGAGCTCGGCGCGGGTGTGCGGATCCATCATGGCGGCGTGGTAGACCGTCTCCTTCTTGAGGGTCGCGGCGGCCTCGATGGTCAGCAGGTGCACGTTGATGTGGGTGCGGTTGAGGGCGGCGAGCTGTTCGGGCAGTTCCCCGACATAGCAGCCCTGGACGCCGTTGCGGTTGACCAGGCAGGGCACTTCGACGCAGGCGTTGGCCGGCAGGTTCGGAATGATGCCGCGGTTGAGCACGTTGCCGCCGATCTCAATGGGGCGGTCGGTGGTGATCGCCTCCATGATGTAGGAGCCGTACTCGTGGGTGCGCTCGTGCTTGAGCTTCTTGTTGTGCACCAGCTCGTTGCGCTGTTTTTCCCAGGCCGCGATCTGGTCGATGCAGCGGCGGGGATACTCGTCCAGCGGGATGTTGAGTTCGGCGATCAGCTCGGGGTGGGTGCTCTTGATGAAGTAGGGGTGGTATTCAGCGGTGTGCTCGGAGGACTCGGTGTTGTAGTAGCCGAAGGCGCGCATGATCTCGTAGCGGACCATGTCCCAGTGCTTCTTGCCGTTTTTCTTGCGGGCGGCGTCGTTCATGGCGAAGGCGCGCTTCTTGATCTCGGGGTAGAGGTCCTTGCCGTCCTTGGCGATTTCCAGCAGCCAGGCCATGTGGTTGATGCCGGCGATCTTCCACTGCACGGGCTGCAGGTCGCCGAGGCCGAGGTTTTCGAGCAGCCCCTTGGCGCAGACCTGGACGGAGTGGCAGAGGCCGACGGTCTTGACGGCGGTGTGGCGCTGCATGTAGCCGCTGAGCAGGCTCATCGGATTGGTGTAGTTGAGGAACCAGGCGTTGGGGCAGACCGCCTCGATGTCGTCGGCGAACGCCTTCATCACCGGAATGGTGCGGAGTCCGCGCATGATGCCGCCGATGCCCAGGGTGTCGGCGATGGTCTGGCGCAGGCCGTACTTCTTGGGGATCTCGAAGTCGATGACGGTGCTGGGCTCGTAGCCGCCGACCTGGATGGCGTTGACCACGAAGTCGGCGTCACGGAGGGCGGCGCGGCGGTTCTTGTCGCCGAGGTGGGCGGTGATCTTGGCGCGTTTCTTGTTGCAGCAGGCGTTCAGGTTGTCCAGCATCATCTTGGACTCTTGCAGGCGCTTGCCGTCAATGTCGTAGAGGGCGATGTGGGCGTTCTGGAGGCAGGGGGTGAGCATGCAGTCGCCGAGGACGTTCTTGGCGAACACGGTGCTGCCGGCACCCATGAAGGTGATCTTGGCCATATGCGGTGGAAATTCCTTGATTAAGCCGGGGTTTCGGGGTTGCTGCGGTATTCTTTTTTGATCCGCATTCCAGCTACTGTAGCCGGTAGAATTGTGCTTGAAAGCTACATTTATTTGATATTCGTTATCAATTTGTGATATTAAGGGGTGAAACGTGAAAACGTGACTCGTGACTCGTGAAGCGTGAAGCGTGAAGCGTGAAGCGTGAGGCGGGCGGATGGCATTTGCCCACAGTGTGTTTCAGATCCAGGGGCCGCTCGACGGCTGGGCGGCCCCCGCCATGGTTGGAATGGAGACGCGCCGCGACCCGTCCTACCGCTATGCCGGGCGGACGCGGCCGGACCGGCCGCACTGCATCTTCCAGTTCACCCTGGCGGGGGGCGGGTGTTTCCGGGACGGTGCCGGCAGCCATCCGCTGCCGGCGGGCACGGGGTTTCTCTGCGAGTCCAACGATCCGCAAACGGCGTACGAGTATCCCGCGGCCGGCCGGGGGGCGTGGCGGTTTGTCTATCTGGTGCTGACGGGGGAGGCGGCCCATCTGCTGACCCGGTCGCTGGTCCGGCGCTATGGCGCCATCTATCAGCTGCCGGTGGACGCGCCGCTGATCCGCCGGCTGGCCGGCCTGGCCGGTGACCGGGGGACGCATGAGAAGCTGCTGCCGGCGGCCGAGGGGCTGCGGCTGGCGGCGGAGCTGTTCGCGACCCTGGCCGATGCGGCCGGCGCGGCGGCGCGGCCGGCCCCCGAGTCCGCCTTGGTGCGGCGGGTGCGCGAGAGCGTGGGCCACTTCGCCGACAACAACCTGCGGGTGGGCGATGTGGCGGCGATGGCGGGGGTGTCGCGGGAACACCTGACCCGAGTTTTTCAGCGCGAACTGGGGGTGACCCCGGCCCGCTATCTGGCGCGCCAGCGCATGCGGCTGGCCGGGGACTGGCTGCGCGACACCGCCTGGACGGTCAAGGAGATCGCCTACCGTCTCGGCTTTCCCGCGCCGCCCCATTTTGTGCGTGTTTTCCGCCGGGTCACCGGCATGACGCCGCGCCAGTTCCGCGAGGCCGGCGTTCCGCCGCCGCTGCTGTGACAGGTTTGGCGGCGGGTGCGGGCGGTCTTATAGTGCCGGAACACGGGCGGCGGCCAGGAATTTCAGAAGAACATTCAACATTATGGAATGTCCAACGTTCAACAGGTCATCGACGACAACGGCTTCGGGACAAGCCGCTGACGGGGCGGTGATTCTGCGTGGCGGCCGGGTGATTGATCCGGCGTCCGGTGAGGACCGGGTGCGCGAGGTGGCGCTGGCCGGCGGCGTGTTTGTGTCGCCGGCCAGCGTGCCGGGGGCGCGGGTGGTGGACGTGTCCGGGCTGGTGGTGGCGCCGGGCTTCATCGATGCCCACGTGCATCTGCGCGATCCCGGCCAAACCGCCAAGGAAGATTTGGTGACCGGCACGCGGGCCGCGGCGGCGGGCGGCTTTGCCACCGTCATTGCCATGCCCAACACCGTGCCGCCGCTGGACACGCCGGCGCGGGTGGCGGCGTTTGTGGGCGACTGCCGGAAGCGCGCCGTGGTGCGGGTGTTGCCCAGCGCCACCCTGACGCTGGGGCGCGACGGGCGGGAACCGGCGGATGCGGCCGGTCTCAAGGCCGCCGGCGCCGTGGCCCTGACCGACGACGGAGCGTGCGTGCAGGATGCCGCGGTCATGCGCCGCTGCCTGCTGGCCGCCCGCGCCGCCGGCCTGCCGGTGACGGACCACTGCGAGGATGCGGCGCTGGCCCGGGGCGGCGCCATCCGGGCCGGGCCGGTGGCGGACGCCCTCGGGGTGCGCGGCATCCCCGCCCAGGCCGAGGAGGTCATTGCCGCCCGCAACCTGCTGCTGGCCCGGGAAACCGGCCAGTCCGTGCATCTTCAGCACATCAGTTCGGCCGGGACCGTGGCGATCCTGGAGCGGGCCCGCGCCCTGGGGGTGCCGTTGACCGCCGAGATCACGCCGCATCATCTGGCGCTGACCGTTGACGCCTGCCGGGAGCTGGGGAGCCAGGCCAAGATGAATCCGCCGCTGGGCACCGAGGCGGACCGCCGGGCGCTGCTGGCCGCGCTGGCCGGGGGGCTGGTCACCGTCATCGCCACCGACCATGCGCCGCACACGGCCGAGGAAAAGGGGCGCGGCCTGGCGGCGGCGCCGTTTGGCATCATCGGCCTGGAGAGCGCCGTGCCGGTCTGCCTGGAACGACTGGTGCATGGCGGCGTGCTCAGCCTGATGCAGTTGGTGGCCGCCTTCACCACCGGCCCCGCGGCGGTGTTCGGGCTGCCCTATGGCACCCTGGCCCTGGGGGCACCGGCCGACCTGACCCTGTTCGATCCGGACGCCGTGGTCGAGATTCGGCCCGAAACGTTTCAATCCAAGGCCCGGAACTGCCCGTTCGCCGGCTGGCGCTGCCGCGGCCGGGTGGCGGGCACCGTGGTGGCCGGGCGCTGGGTCTTTGGCGACCCCATGGAACCGCCGGTCCGGGGCGGCTGACCCTGGCCGTCAGGACATGACGGGGGCGTGGCGCTATGGTACCGGCGGTAAAACCGTGGACAACGTAGTGATGCTGGGCTGGGAGGTTTGGACGCATGGGCTGGAATTGGCGGCTGACAATGGCGGTCCTGGCGCTGGCCGGAACGGTGACGGTGCCACGGCTTCAGGGAGGCGAGGAGGGGCCGGGGCGCGCCCCGGAACGCCTGGCCTTGCTGCAGAAGGTGCTGGACGAGGTGGCGGTACGGGTTTCGGTGGTCGACCAGCCGGCAAAATTTCAGCAGGAGGCGGTGCGCCTCTTTGGTGAGCGGGACGGGTGCCGGGCCGATCCGGCCGGCGCGGCGCGGTCACTGGCGGCGGCCGACGCCAAGCTTCGGCAGGATCTCATGGCAGAGGCGCGGCGGCTTCATCCCGACCTGGACAAGGCGGCCCTGGTGCGGGCCGCCGATGCCGCCTTTCCCCAGGTTTTTCCCGGTGACACCGTCACCATCACCTACCAGTACAATCCGGCGCGCCGGGTGACCCTGTCCGGCACTTTTCACGGCCTGCGCGGGGACGCGGTGCTGGTGGGCGCCCAGCGCATTCTCTTGCGGGATTTGCGGCCGCCGCCGCCCGGCGAGTCGTGCAGCACCCGTTTCGACCCGGCCCAGACCAAGGCGCGCCGGGGGGCCTACGTGACGTCGCGTCTGGCGGCGCGGACGGAGGCGCAGGCCGCCTATGTTTCGCGCGAATTTCCCCGGCGGCTGGAGGCTGCCCGGCAGGCGGCGGCGGCGGCGAATGAAAAAGACGGCTATCTGTGGCAGGGCGAGGAGTGGAAACGGCTGCGCGCGCTGGTGGCGGAAATGATTCCGGCGGGCACCGCCCGGTGGCGCGATTTGTGGCTTCAGGCGCATCCGGTTCCGCCGGCGGCGCCGCCCGCCGCCGTACCCGCGCCGGTGGCGGCCGCGGCACCGGAGAGGGCAGGGACTCCGGCCGGCCGCCGGGAGGCCGCCGCGGCTCCGGCTCCGGCCCCGGCACCCAAGCCAACACCCACGGCCGGCGTGCCGCCGCCGCCCCAGCCGCCGGCCAGTGCGCCGCCGGTGCCGGCGGCCGTTTCCGCGGCCAAGGCCACCCCCCGGTACTGGGTGTTGTTATTGATCCCCGTGGTGCTGGTCGTGGGGGGATGGCTGGCCGTCGCCCAAGTGCATGGCCTGCGCCGGCGCGGCTTCTGGCATGGCAACCGGGACGCGGCGGAAAAAGGGTTTTGGGAGCCGGTCCGGCGCCATGGCTGGCCCTATGTGGCCTATGTTTTTCCCGATCATGACAGCGCCCACCGGGCCATGGAGCGGCTCAGTTTCATCGACACCCTCCAGACGGGGGAAATGCTGTCGCTGGAAAACGTGCATTTCGGCATCTATGAACGGGATCATCATTGCGTGGCGTTTGTCGGCGGCCCGGGAATGAATTTTTCCCTGTGGCGCGAGTGTGTGGCGGTGTTCGGCCGCGGCAACGGTGCGGTCAGCGACCAGGTCAGCGAGGCGCCCGGGATGAACCTGGAGCTGCCGGATCCGAACCACCTCAGCGGTCCGGCGGCGCAGGTGTATTTCGACCGTGATTACGACGGCGAGGGCGACGATTACCGGCATTACGTGCTGTTCAAGGGGCCTGGCGAGGCGGCCTCGCGGGCCTTCCTGCGCCGGCTGGATCCGCCGCAGCCGGGCATCTATCTGGTGGTCGAGACACCGCACGGCCAATGGGGCCGCGACGCCGACGGTTACTACAAGGAATGACGTGGTGATCCATGCCTGACGACTTGCGGCTCGACCTGTTCTGGATGGTGACGGCCTGGATGGCCGTGCTGGGCGCCTGTGTGGGCAGCTTCCTGAACGTGGTGGTGTGGCGCCTGCCGCGCGGCGAGTCGCTGGTGCGCCCGGGCAGCCACTGTCCCCGCTGCAACAAAACCATTCCCCCGTGGGAGAATATTCCGCTGCTGAGTTGGCTGTGCCTGCGCGGCCGCTGTTCGGGATGCGGCCTGCCGATTTCGGTGCGCTATCCGCTGGTGGAGCTGGCGACCCTGCTGCTGTTCCTGGCGGTCTGGGTGCCGGTGGGACGTTCCGCCGCCCTGCCGTGGGGGCTGGCGGCGCCGGGGCTGGTGCTGGTTTCCGTGCTGTTGGCGGCCGCCCTGACGGATGTGGAGCACCGGCTGATTCCGGACGGGCTGAGCTGGACCGGCCTGGCGGCCGCGCTGGCGCTGGCCGCCGCCACCGGATGGCGGCCGGGCGCGCCCTGGTGCTGGCTTGGCATGGGCGGCTGGGACGGCGGCGACCTGTTGACGACCGGGCTGTGGGAACTGCTGGGCGTCAATTCCGGCGCGGGGCCGTTCGGAAGCCGCTGGCTGGCGCTGGCGGAGGTGCTGGCCGGCGCCTTGGTGGGCGGCGTTTTGCTGGGCGGCATCCGGTGGTGCGGCGGCGTCCTGTGGGGGACGCGCCGCTGGCCCTTTGACGCCGGCCGCGTCTGCCGTCTGGAAACGCAGACGGTGCAGGTGGCGGACTGGCTGGAGGCGCGGCCGGAGGAGCTGTGGCCGTCCGGCCTGGACGAGGTGCACCTTCAGCTTCAGCCCGGAGCGTCCGGCCTGGCCGAGAACGGCTGGCCGGCGGTGCTTGGGGAGGCGGTGACGCTGGAACTGACGCCGGCCGGGGTTTGCCTGGGCTCCCGCCGGGTGTCTTGGGCCGACCTGAAACCGGTGTCCGGCCTGGCGGTTGCCGCGGCGGTGCGCCGCGAAACCCTGGGGCTGGGGGACGTCAAAATGGCGGCCATGCTGGGGGCGTTCCTGGGCGGCGGCGGGCTGCTGTTTGCCCTGATCCTGGCGACCCTTCCGGCTTTGCTGGCCGGCCTGCTGATCTGGTGTGGCCGCCGTTTTCGGCCCGAGGTGGCGCCGGGATTGCCTTTCGGGGCGTTCTTGGCGGCGGGCGGGATGGCGTGGTGGGTTGCCGGCGACCATGTGTTGCGCTTGATGATGCTGGCGGTCGGATGGTTGCATTCTCTTAGGCCCGTGTTATAATGAGCTGTCCCCTGATCCGGGGATGATGCGAAACGGGACATTTTTCCACTCTCAGGTATCCTAACAAGAGGCCCGGACAACGGGCAATCAAGCTGGAGAGGCGCACATGGGCGGCGTGAACCGTATCTTGGCGATTGTGGCGATGGTGCTGGCACTGCTGGCCGTGGTCTTGAGCTTCCTGCTGTACCAGCGCCGGGCGGAGTTCCGCCAGCGGGCTGACAAGCTGGCGGCCACCGTGGCGGAGATGGTCAAGTCCATGGATCAGGACAGTGGCAGCAATCTGACCAAAGACTTCACGTTTACGCCGGCCGACAAGGCCAATGGCATCAAGGAAGACGGCACCCTGGCGGCCAAGGCCTTCCGGGAGGCCAAGGGGGAAGACGGGCAGTATGCCGCCTTCCAGGCCAAGCTTGACCAGGCCAAGGCGTTGGCCAAGGATCTCAACCAGCAGCGCAATCAGCTGGCCGCCAAGCTGGCGGAGGCCGGGGTCACCCTCGGCATGAGCGAGGGCGAGGCGAGCGCCACCGATCTCAAGCTGATCAAGAAGGGCGCCGATGTCGCCGGCCGCGTGGCCGGCCATGCGGCGGCCGTCCGGGCGCGTGATGATGCCATGATCAATGTCCTGGTGACCAGCTCCAAGACGATCGGGCACCCGCTGGATGAAAAGACGCTGCGTGAACGCGCCCAGACCACCGACGACAAGGGCAACGTGACCAAGGGCGCCTATCCGTGCGCCCCGGTGCTGGCCGAGCATGACAAGAACGTCACCAACCTCAACACCCGCGCCACCGACTATGCCAACACCCTGACCCAGGAGATTGAGCGCGTCGCCAAGCTGCAGTGGACCACCGACAAGAACCTGATCAAGGACGAGAAGGAATACACGGGGGCGATGACCACCTTCCTTAACGACTTTGACGACATCAACCAGAAGCTCGTCCAGCTGGAGGAGACCAAGGCCCAGCTGGAGACCAAGATCAAGGAACTCAAGGCCGCCACCGACGACCTGGACCGGACGCGGGATGAGCTGGACAAGACCAAGGGCCGCCTGACCGAGATCGAAACCCAGCTCAAGAAGCTGGCGGAAAGCGCCGGGGTTTCCGGCGACACGGGCAACTTTGTGGTGGATCCGAACCTCGAAGGGCACGTGGTGCGGATCGACACCGACTGGAGTTTTGTCATCCTCGACCTGGGGACGGGCAAGGTCCGGGAAAAGATGGAGATGCTGGTCTCGCGGAACGGTGAGTTTGTGGCCAAGGTCATGGTCAGCAAAGTCTATCCCCGCTTCAGCATCGCCGAGGTCCTGCCGGAAGCGCGGCTCAAGGACATCCAGAGCAACGACAAGGTGATCCTGCCGAAACGGTGACCTTGAGGCGGAGGGTTTGAACGATGCGAAATTTGCCGACGATTGCAGGCGTGGTGACTCTCGTCTGCGTGGCCGTGATGCTGGCCTTGCAAGTGATCGATTTCGTTGTTCTCGGCGGGATCTGAGGGGGCGCCGGACATGGGGCTGAAACGGATGCCGGGGGTCGGATGGTGGGTGCTGGTGGCCGGCGGCTTCCTGTTGTTGGCGGCGGGCTGCGAGAGCACCCCGCAGACCAGCGCCCCGGGCGCCCCGGTTGACCAGTTGCCGTGGAATACCCCGGCCACTTGGGAGAATTCGGTCATTGGCGTTCCCTATTGAGCGCCGTTGGGCAAGGGACGGCAGGTTGTCAACAGCGCGGCATTTCCCCACGGGGCGGTGCCGCGTTGTTTTTTGACTGCGGACAAGTCCCGGCGCAGGGGCCACGGTTGACGTCCGGCGGCGGCAAAGCACAGGTGAACATGAACGGGAGCATTTGGATTTTGGCCGGAGAGACCTCCGGCGACGCCTACGGCGCCCGGCTGGCCGGTGAACTGCAGCGGCAGGCTCCCGCCGTGCGGTTGCGCGGCATGGGCGGCGCGGCTATGGGGGCGGCCGGGGTCGAGTTGCTGGTGGACTCGTCGCGGCTGGGCGTCATCGGACTGGTGGAGGTGCTGCGGCACCTGCGCACTTTCCTGCGCATTTTCAAGGATCTGGTGGCGCGCGCCGCGGCGGAACGGCCGGCGGCCGTGGTGCTGATTGACTATCCCGGCTTCAATCTGCGTTTCGCCCGCCGGATGAAGGCGCTGGGCATCCCGGTGGTCTATTATGTCAGCCCGCAGGTCTGGGCCTGGGGCCGGGGACGGATTCCCGAGATTGCCCGGGTGGTGCGGCGCATGCTGGTGCTGTTTCCCTTTGAGGTTGAGGTTTACCGGGGGACGGGGCTCGACGTGCGCTTTGTCGGCCATCCCCTGATCGAGATCATGGACGCCCGGCGCGAGCCGGGGCTGGCACGCGAGCCGGACACGGTGCTGTTGTTGCCCGGCAGCCGGCACGGTGAGATTGCCCGACTGTTTTCCCCCATGCTGGAAACGGTGCGCTGGCTGCGGGCGCGCCGTCCGGAACTGCGGTTCGTGCTGGCGGCGCCGAATGCGGAGATCGCGGCGCGCTGCCACGCCCGGCTGGCGGCGGCGGGCGAAACGGCGGTGCGGGTGGAGGTCGGACGCACCCAGCATTGGATGCAACGGGCCGGCACGGGCCTGGCGGCCAGCGGCACGGTGACGGTGGAGGCGGCCATCCTCGGCCTGCCGCTGGTGGTGATTTACCGGCTCAATCCGCTCACCTACTGGCTCGGGCGGTGGTTGGTTAAAATCCCCTACTTCACCATGGTCAACCTGGTGGCCGGGAAACGGGTGTTTGCGGAGTTCCTGCAACAGGAAGTGCGGGCGGAACGGCTGGGCCCGGCGCTGCTGGAGCTGTTGCCCGGCGGCGGCCGCCGCGGCGAGGTGGAGGCGGGCATGGCGGAAGCCGTAACCGCCTTGGGGGGCGGCGGCAACGCCAGTGCCGAAGCGGCCCGGCTGATCTTGGAGGTGGCCGGCGGCGGATAATGTTCCGCGGCGGCTTGACGGCGCCCCTCCAACGGCTCATGTTTCAGATGATCCCTGAAAGGGCGCCGGCGGCAATCACCGGACAACGAAAGGGCGGCATTCATGGCGGTGTGCTTGCGACATCCAGAGCGGACGGCCACGACACACTGCGTGAGCTGCTTCAAGCCGATGTGCGCCGGCTGCGTGATCCGGCGCGGGCGCGAGGTGTTCTGCTCCACCCGGTGCCGCGACGACCATGTGCAGCGCACCGGCCAGAACGGCATCGTGCTGCGTCATGAACGCGAGGGACGCCGGATGCGGGGGCTGGTGACGGCGGGGCTTATTGTGGCGGCAACAGTGGTGGTGGCCGTGATCTTATGGATGGTGCATGGATGAATACGGATGCCGCGAAACAGCAGACTGAAGCCATGTTGATTGTCAATACCGTGGCGGACGACCCGTTCGCCATTGATGTGGCGCACCATTTCGGACAGGCGCGCGAAATCTCCGACCTGATCAATCTCAAGCGTTTTGCCAACAGCGAATTTTGTCCGCGCTTCATCCAGGACGAGGGGGAGCGGTACGCGACCGGGCACAGCCTGGACGGGCGCACGGTGGTGCTGGTGTCCACCTTCACCGGCAACTGGACGCGCAACGGCCTGGCCATGTGCAACCTGCTGATCGCCCGTGCCGCCAAGGACAACGGCGCTTCCAGCGTCATCCTGGTCGAGCCCGACCTCTATTACAGTGCCCAGGACCGCGGCCCCCGGCCCGAACATGGGGAAACCGTTTTCGCCCGCGACGAACGGGACCTGGACAAGTTCGACGGCCAGCCCTTCTCGTCGCTGCTCTACGCCCAGCTGTTGCGCCTGGCCGGGGTCAACGAGGTGGTGACCGTCCACAACCATTCCGCGTCGGTGCAGAAGCTGTTCGCCCGCGAATTCGGCGGCTGCTTCTTCAATCTTTCCCCCGCCGCCCTGTTTGCCGATTACCTGATCCGCCATGAGGTGAGCCAGGCCGATCCGGCCGGCCCCGGCCTGGTGATCTGCGGGCCTGACGCCGGCGCGGCGCCGTTTGCCCGTGAGGTGCACGGGCTGATCGAGGCGTCGCTGAGCCGGTTGCTGCTGCGGCCGCCGGTGGGCTTGCTGTTCATGACCAAGGTGCGCAGCGGCGAGCGCAAGGTCGCCATCACCCCCGCCCCCGATTCACCGACCCAGGCCGGCGACTTGGCCGGCCGCGACGTCATCGTGTTCGACGACATGGTGCGCACCGGCCACACCATTGCCGAGTGCTGCCAGGTGCTCAAGCAATACGGCGCCCGCCGCGTCCTGTTCGTGGTCACCCATTTCCATTCCTCGGACGAGGTCAAGGAAAACCTCAACCATCCCGCCGTGGACGCCATCGTCACCACCAACACCATTCCCGCCATCCTCAACCGCGACATGCAGGGGCGGCTGCGCAAGAAGATGCTGGTGCTGAAAATCGAAAAATGGATCGCCGGCTTCCTGCGCAAGAACTGGCTTGGCCTTGGCCCCTGCCACGACGGCCCGCCCTACGCCCTCGACATGTCCTCCAAAAACCCGCGCTGGGTGCCCCACGAGCACATGGGGTGAGGGGGGCGTGAAACGTGACGCGTGACCCGTGAAACGTGACCCGTGAAACGTGACCCGTGAAACGTGAAACGCGACGGGTGACGCGTGAGGGGGGCGGCAAGAGGGGGCGGGATGCCCTTGGCCTCTGGTGCCATGGCATCCCGGCGGCGCCTCCTGTTTTGCCTTGAAACTCAGGCGTTCATGGCTTGGTCGAAATCGGCCTGGATGTCCGCGAGGTTTTCCAGCCCGACCGCGACCCGGATGAACTCCGGGGTCACCCCGGCGGCCTGCAGCGCCGCCTCATCCAGCTGCTGGTGGGTGGTCGAGGCGGGATGGATGACCAGCGTCCGGGCGTCGCCCACATTGGCCAGGTGGCTGGCCAGCTTGACGGCGTTGATGAAGCGCTCGCCGGCGGCGCGGCCGCCCTTGATGCCGAAACCGAGCACGGCGCCGAAGCCACCCGTGAAATAGCGCTTGGCCGTGGCATGCCAGGGATGGTCGGGCAGGCCGCAGTAGCTGACCCAGTCCACGCGCGGATGCCGCTTCAGCCATTCGGCCAGCTGCAGGGTGTTGGAGCAGTGGCGCGGCATGCGCAGCGGCAGCGTCTCGACCCCCTGCAGGTGCAGGAACGAATTGAACGGGCTCGGGCAGGCGCCGAGGTTGCGCATCGCCTGCAGCCGCGCCTTGACCGCAAAGGCCGTGTTGCCGAAGTCGGCCGCGTAGCGGATGCCGTGATAGCTGGCGTCCGGTTCGGTGAACTCGGGGAAACGGCCCGAGGCCGCCCAGTCGAAACGGCCGCCGTCCACCAGCACGCCGCCGATGGAGGTGCCGTGGCCGCCGATCCACTTGGTGGTGGACAGCACGGTGATGTCGGCGCCATGCTCCAGCGGCCGGCAGATCAGCGGGGCAAAGGTGTTGTCCACGAAAAACGGCACGCCGGCGGCATGGGCGACCTCGGCCACCGCCGTGAAGTCGGGCACGTCGCCCTTGGGGTTGCCGATGGTTTCGCAATAAACCACCTTGGTTTCGGGGCGGATCGCCGCCTGGACGGCGGCCGCGGTGAAGTCCGGCAGAAACGTGACGGAGATGCCGAAGCGGGGCAGCGAGTGGCGGAACAACGTTTCCGTGCCGCCATAGAGCGAGGCGGCGGCAACGATATGGTCGCCGGCCCGCGCCGCCGTCACGATGGCGGTGAAGATGGCCGCCATGCCGCTGGCGGCCGCCAGGGCCGCGGTGCCGCCCTCGAGGGCGGCCAGCCGTTTTTCCAGCACGTCCGTGGTCGGATTGCCCAGGCGCGTGTAGATGTTGCCCGGCTCCTTCAGGCTGAACAGATTCGCGGCATGCTCGGCCGACCGGAACAGGTAGCTGGCCGTCTGGTAGATCGGCACCGCGCAGGACAGGGTGGCCGGATCGGCCACCTGGCCGGCATGCACGGCCAGGGTGTCGGGATGAAGTTTGGGGGCGGTCATGGTGGTGTTTCCCGGTATTTATTAAGGCATTAGCCTGCATTTTTCATGAAGGCCTGCCCCACGTTCAATGTCAAGTGCTCGGGTGGCCGATGAGTTGCAGGAACTCGTCGCGGGTGGCCGGGGAGTTGTGGAAGCTGCCCAGCATGGCCGAGGTGACCATGCGCGAGTTCTGCTTCTCCACGCCGCGCATCATCATGCACAGGTGCTGGGCCTCGATCACCACCCCCACGCCTTCCGCATCAATGGCGGTCTTGATGGTGCCGGCGATCTGCTGGGTCAGCCGTTCCTGCAGCTGCAGCCGGCGGGCGAAGCAGTCTGCCAGGCGCGCCAGTTTGCTGACCCCGAACACCCGGCCGCGCGGGATGTAGCCGATGTGGCAGCGGCCGAAGAACGGCAGCAGGTGGTGTTCGCAGAGGCTGTAGATCTCGATGTCGCGCACGATCACCATGTGGTTGCAGTCTTCGTTGAAGATCGCCTTGCGCACGATCTCCTCGGGATTCTGCTGATACCCCGAAAGCAGGAAGCGCCAACTGCGGTCCACCCGCGCCGGCGTGTCGCGCAACCCCTCCCGGTCCGGGTTTTCGCCCAGCCGGGCCAGCAGTTCGCGGATCAGCCCGGAAACGTCCTGGCCGGTGGGGTGGGGGGGCAATTCTTTGTTCATGGGGCGAACTATAACTCCGGTTGGGGCCGGCAGAAAGCGGCATGAAGCGTGACTTGTGACCCGTGAAACGCGGCTCGGGTGCCGGGGGAAATACGGCTTCGCGACACGGGGGCTCGCACTGCCGCCATCAACCGGCCTCGCGCCAACGGGGGGTTGCCGGGGGGGCTGAACGGCAGCAACCTTCGGCGGGTCTCAAAAAACGCGGGCGTTTTTTAAGATGGCGGAGAGGCAGGGATTCGAACCCTGGGTGCACTTGCGTGCACAATGGTTTTCGAGACCACCCCGATCGACCACTCCGGCACCTCTCCGCACGGGGGACGTTCTGCACGTCAGCCCCGAAAGATAACGGTGGAATCGCAATACACAACCGCACGCCCGGCAACCCGGCCGGGTTTCACAAGCGCGGAAGTGAAATATATTCGGCGGCCATGCACGACCCGAAAGAACAATCATCGCCGGCGCTGTGGTTTTTCGACATGGACCACACGCTGATCGACAACGACTGCGACGTTTCCTGGAAGAAGTTCCTGGTCCGCCACGGGCTGGCTCCGGCTGACGCCCAGGCGGCGGCGGACCGTTTTTTCGCCGACTACCTGGCGGGGCGTCTCGACTATGACGCCTTCCTCCGCTTCCAGCTCGCCGAGTTCCGGAGCCGCACCCCGGCGGAGATGGCGGCCCTGGCCCGCTGGCATTTCACCGAGATGGTGCGGCCCGTCCTCTATCCGGCCGCCTGCCGGGCGGTGGCGGCGGCGCTGGCTTCGGGCGCGCCGGTGGCGCTGCTGACGGCGACCAACGAGGTGATTGCCGCTCCGCTGGCCGCCGAACTGGGCATTCCGCACCTGCTGGCGACCCGCCTGGAACGGCGCGACACCCTGTTCACCGGCGCCATGGCGGGCGAGTATTGCGGCGGCCCCGGCAAGCTGGCCCCGGCCCGCGAGTTTGCGGCGACTTTCGGCCTGACCCTGGAGCAGGCGGCCTATTACGGGGATTCCATCTCCGACGTGCCGATGCTGGCGGCCGTGGGGTTCCCCACCGTGGTCAATCCGGGCGAGAAACTGGCCGCCGCGGCCGCCGCCCATGGCTGGCCGGTGGTGCGCTGGGGGCTGGAAACCGGCTCTCCCGCCTGACGTGCCAGCCGGCAAACGCCGGTTCAGGCGGCGTGCAGCACCGCATAGAGTGACGCGAGCGCCACCCCGCCCCACAGCAGCACGCCCTGCACGACCGGCCGCACCCCCACCGTGCGCAAGGTGTCGCGGGACAGTCCCGTACCGATCAGAAACAGCGTGATGGTGAGCCCCTTCTTCGCCGCGGCCACCACGCCGCGATATTCGGCGTCCAGTGCGGGCACCAGCGAAACGACCAGGGACGCCGCCACAAAGCCGATAATGAAATACGGAAAGACAATTTTGGCCTTGCGGTGGTGCAGCACCGCCGCGGTCCCCAGCGCCAGGGGAATGATCCACAGCGTCCGGGTCAGCTTGACCGTCGTCGCAATCTTCAGTGCCTCGTCCCCGTAGCGCGCCGCCGCCCCCACCACCGAACTGGTGTCATGGATGGCGATTGCCGACCACAGTCCGAACTGGTGCGGCGAGAGCCCCAGCAGGTGGCCGACCGGCGGGAAAATGAACAAGGCGGCCGCATTGAGCAGGAACACCGTTCCCAGCGCCACGGCGATTTCGTGTTCGTCGGCCTCGACCACCGGCGCCACGGCGGCGATGGCACTGCCGCCGCAGATCGCCGTTCCGGCGGAGACCAGGAACGCCGTCTTTTTCCCCACCGCGAGCCACCGGCCGAGCAGCAGGCCGCCGCCCAGCGTCAGGGTGATCGAGACGGCTGTGAAAACGACGCCGGTGCTTCCCGCCCGCACGACTTCGCCGAAGTTGAGGCCGAAGCCGAGCCCCACCACCGAGAACTGCAGCAGGATCTTGATCCAGCGGCCGCATGACTGTTTGCAGGGATGCGCAAACAACGCCGCAAACAGCAACCCCCCGGCCAGCGCCATCGGGGGTGACACGAACGGCGCCAGGCACAACCCGACGCCTGCCCAAAACACGATGATGGCCGTCATCCGGTGACTTCCCAACCTTTCCCCGTCTCATCGCCCCATGCCGTTCTTGCTGCCGATTTGCCGCCGTTCCCAATGATGACACCATGAGGAAGAAGCGGCGTCCCCGGGAAGTGTCCAGAAGACACGCCGACCCGTCAGGGGGCGCTTGCGCCCAATGGGCTTGAGGCATGGTGGGCGGTACAGGGCTCGAACCTGTGACCTGCTCGGTGTAAGCGAGCCGCTCTAACCAACTGAGCTAACCGCCCGTGGGCCGGGGGGTACTATAGACCGTTGACGGGCGGCTGAAACCGTCGTGATGAGGCGAAACTCAGTCCTCGTCGTCGCGGGTGCCGGTGGCGGGGGGGCGGGGAGGCTGGTTCAGCCGGCCGCGGCAGTGGTGCAGGTAGTCGACCAGGTTGTCGCGGCATTTCATGATGTGGCTTTTCATGGTTTCCAGGATGCGGCGCAGGTGCGGTTTTTCCTGGATCAGCTGGGCCACCTGGCCGAGGGCGGTGTTGACCTGGGCCAGGCTGCGCTTGGCCAACGCAATGCTGGCGGCCGGCTGCTGGTAGGTGCCGTCGCCGATGCTGTAGGCCAGGGTGGCCAGCGCCCGGCCCAGATGGAACAGCACGCGCAGGCCGCGGGGACGGGCGTCGGTGGGCAGGATGGCGGCGTAGACGTTGCACCAGCCGATGGCGGTCTGGCGCAGGTTGATGAACACCGGCTCGGCCTCGTAGTAAATGTCGTCGCCGGGCTGCAGCGGCCGGTTCGCCTCGGAGGGAAGTTCGTCCGCATCGCCGTCTTCGGGGTAATCCTCCTCCTCCTCGGGCAGTTCGGCCTGGCTGAACTCACATTCGTAGCGGCTTTTGCAGCTTTCGCAGTTGAACTCGCATTCCAGCATCTGGCCGCGGAAATCGCGGCTGATGCGCTTGGAAATGAGGTCCTGGGAGCCGGGCAGGTCGCAGAAGCGTTTGAGCAGGCTGAAGAAACGGGCGGCGTATTCGTCGCTGTCGCGCAGATAGCGCTCCCAGTCGAACTCGCTCCATTGGCTGGTGTCGGGATGTTCGCTCATGGGGGGTAGAGTAGCCATGCCGGGGCCAATATCAAACGCTGATGGAAAGAAGTGGCAATGGAACACCGGAGCGGTTATATTCTACTAATTCAAGCGGATTTCTCAATGCAGTGTCATGTCGCGGTTTTGGGAAGCCGGCCCGGTTTGGCCGGTTTCTTTGTTTATTGGCCTTGGTTTCGAGTATTTGACCGTTGTGGAGTTGTGATCCCTGGTGATGGTGGAGCCGATTCGGGTTTATTATCTGGGTTCGGGTGAATTGGGCGTACCGGTTTTGGAACGCCTGGCCGCCGCGCCGGAAATTTTGCTGGTCGGCGTGGGCACCCAGCCCGACCGGCCGGCCGGCCGCCGGCGCCAGTTGACGCCGACCCCGGTGGGAGCGGCGGCGGAGCGCCTTGGCCGGCCGGCGGACCGGGTGGCCGCGATCAACGATGCCGCGTGCCTGGAACGGCTGACCGCCCTGGCACCGGATGTGGTGGTGGTGGTTTCTTTCGGCCAACTGCTGCGCGAGCCGGTGCTGCGGCTGCCCCGGCATGGCTGTCTGAACGTCCATGCCTCGCTGCTGCCGCGCCACCGCGGTGCGTCGCCCATCCAGGCGGCGATCCTGGCCGGTGACGCCGAAGCCGGCGTGGCGTTCATGCGCATGGACAAGGGATTGGACACCGGCCCGGTTTTCGAGCAGCTGCGCCTGCCGCTGGCCGGAGATGAAACCGCCGGGCTCCTGCAGGAGCGCCTGGGCGCCTTGGCGGCCGCGGGCATTGTGCCCTGCCTGTGCCGGGTCTGCCATGAGGGATGGCAGCCGGTGCCGCAGGCGGAAGCCGGCGCCACCGTGGCGCGGAAAATCAAGAAAGACGACGGGCAACTGGATTGGAAGCTCGACGCGGCCTTGCTGGCCCGCCGCGTCCGCGCCTTCAATCCCTGGCCCGGCGCCTGGTGCGGAATCCGCACCAGCCAGGGAGGGGTGCGGCGGCTGATTGTCACCGCCGCCGCGGCCGGGACGGCCGCGGACGCCGTGGCGCCCCCCGGGACCGTGCTCCAGGCCGACCGTCAGGCCTGGACCATTGCCTGTGGCGCGGGCTGCCTCCGCCTCGAACGGGTCATTCCCGAGGGGCGCGGCGAAATGGGCGCCGCCGAATTTTTGCGCGGACATCCGCTGCAAGCGGGCCAGTTATTGAACGGAAACAACCCTTTACAGAACGCAACCCCACTGGCAACATGAAACAAATTCTCATCAACTGCGGCGGCTTGGAAACGCGCGTCGCGGTCACCGACAACGGCAAACTGCAAGACTACTTCATCGAGCGCCGCAACCAGGAACATTTGGTGGGCTCCATTTACAAGGGGCGCATCTGCAATCTGGAGGCCTCGCTCCAGGCCGCTTTCGTGGACATCGGCCAGGAAAAGAACGCCTTTCTCCATTACTGGGACATGATCCCCGCCAGCCAAGACATGCTGGAGGAGGACAATGACGAACGTGAGGAAGAGGAAAACGGCGCCCCCGCCCCGGTGGAGGACGACGAGCCGGCCCCGCCGCCCGCCCCCACGGCCCCCGTCGCCCCGGCGGCCGGCAGTGGCAGCACCAATGGCCGTCCCTCGTTGCTCGAACGGCTCAAGCGCACCTTGTTTGCCCGCAACGGGGGCCAGCCGGCCGCCGCCGCGGCGCCCCAGCCGCCGCCGGCGGAGGGCGGGCAGGGCGGCGGCCGCCAGGGCGGGCATCGCCGCCAGCCCCAAGGGGGCGGCCGGAACCCGCGTTCGCAGCAGCAACATCACCAGCCGCACCATCAGCAACAGCAGCAGCAACGCCGCCGCCAGCGTCCGTCGGTCAGCGTGGAAGACATTCCCAATCTGTTCAAGACCAACACCGACGTGCTGGTGCAGGTGACCAAGGGGCCGATTGGCACCAAGGGGCCGCGGGTCACCACCAACCTGAGCATTCCCGGCCGTTATCTGGTGTTGCTGCCCAATTCCAGCCATGTCGGCATTTCCAAGCGCATTGAGGACCGGGAAGAGCGCGACCGGCTCCGCCGCATCCTCCGCGGCCTGGAGATTCCCCGCAACATGGGCGTCATCTGCCGCACGGTCGGCGCCGGCAAGAGCGAGAAGGCGTTCCGCCGCGACCTCGACACCCTGCTGGCCTACTGGCAGCGGGCCGAGCAGCTGATCAAGGAGAAACGCTCCCCCTGCTGCGTCTACCAGGAGCCCGACCTGGTCGAGCGGACGCTCCGCGATTACCTCACCGAGGACATGGACGAGATCGTCTGCGACAACAAGGAGCTCACCGAGCGGGTCCAGGTGCTGACCCGCGACCTCACCCATGAGGAACGGGTGGACATCCGCTTCTACAACCATCCCAAGCCGCTGTTCTTCAAGTACAACCTGAGCGACCAGATCGACAGCATCTTCAGCCGGCGCGTGCCCCTGCCGTCCGGCGGTTACATCTGTGTCGACGAGACCGAGGCGCTGATCGCCATCGACGTTAATTCCGGCAAAAATCGCGGCGGCAAGGACCATCCGGAAACCATCCTCAAGACCAACATGGAGGCGGCGGCGGAGGTGGCGCGCCAGCTCCGGCTGCGCAACATCGGCGGCTTGGTCGTGGTGGACTTGATCGACATGCGCAGCCGCAAGGACCAGCAGACCGTGCTGCGGGTGTTCAAGGAGGGGTTGCTGGCCGACCGCGCCAAGACCAAGGTGTTGCCGATCTCGCCGCTGGGCCTGCTGGAAATGACCCGGCAGCGCGAGCAGGAAAGCCTCCAGGACACGGTGTACGCGCCGTGCCCCTATTGCGAGGGCAAGGGGCTGGTCAAGTCGGCCACCAGCATGAGCGTCGAGATCCAGAACCGGTTGCGCGAACTGTTGCGCCGCCGCGGCTCGGGCACCCAGATCCGGGTCAATGTGCATCCCGACGTGCTGGAGCGGCTCAAGAACGAGGACGCCGACCTGATCCAAAAGCTGGAGCAGGAATTCCGCGGCGAGCTGTCGTTCCGCCCGGATCCGGGGCTGCACACCGAGGAGTTCAAGATCTTCAACGCCGCCACCGGCGACGAGCTGTAAGCCGTGTTCTCCGGCCGCCCGCCGCCGCTGGCCGGCGCAGGCGGCCCGCATCTTTACGGACAACAAAAACGCCCCTGCCAGGAAGGCCCGGCAGGGGCGTGACTTTGCACCGGCAAACCGGCGCGCGGGATCTTATAAGTAGGGAATGGCGACCCCAAGGGGTTTCGAACCCCTGTTACCGGGATGAAAACCCGGTGTCCTAGGCCTCTAGACGATGGGGTCGTAAGAGGATGCGAAACAGCTTCATACCATAATGCCGGTTTATCGCGGTGCAAGGAGAAGTCAGACAATGCATGATCGCCTGTGGTATCAGCAGCCCGCTTCCGAATATATGGCCGGCCTGCCGGTGGGCACGGGCCGCCTGGCGGCCATGGTGCTGGGCGGTCCCGCCGAGGAACGGATCGCCCTCAATCATGAATGGCTGTGGCGCGGCCGCAACCGCGACCGCGAGCCGGCAAAGAACGCGGCGCGCCTGGGCGAAGTCCGCAACCTGCTGCTGGACGGCCGCTACGAGGAGGGCACCCGGCTGGGCAACGAACTGTTCGGCGGCCCCGGCGGCCTGCGTGACCAGGAACAGCCGTGCCGGGTGGACAACTACCAGCCGGCCGGCGATTTCCGTTTTGCCCTGGACCATGGCGGCGCAAAGATCCGGGACTATCACCGGGAACTGAACCTGGCCGACGGCCTGGTCACCGTGCGCTACACCGCCGGTTCGCAGCAGGTCGTCCGGCAGTGCCTGGCCAGCTTGGACGCGGACCTGATCCTGGTCCACCTCACTGTTGACGGGCCGGCGGCCGGCCGTTTCTGGCTGGACCGCATTGCCGACCCGGACTGCTTCCTGCGCCACGACGACACGGCGGCCGGCCTGGTCATGGACGGGCAGTTCGACCATGGCACCGGCTTCCGCATCGAGGCGCGCCTGCTGGCCCATGACGGCGGTGCCGCGGCGGATGCCGCCGGCGGCCTGCGCCTCACCGGCTTCACCCGGGCCCTGTTCGGCATCACCATCGGTACCAGTGCCAAGAACGGCGCCCCCGCCGCCGAGTGCGCCGCCGCCGCCTGGCCGGTCCGGCCGGACTGGAGCCGGCTGCTGGCCAGGCACTGTGCGTTGTACGCCAAGGAATATGGCACGCTGTCGCTGCAGGTGGCGGTGCCGGAACCGGCCCTGCCGACCGACGAGCGGCTGCGCTGCCTGCGCGCCGGCCAGGACGACCCCGGCCTGGCGGTCCTCTATTTCAATTACGGGCGGTACCTGCTGCTGGCCAGCACGGCCCGCGGCGAACTGCCGCCCAACCTGCAGGGCAAGTGGAACGAGGAGTTGCGGCCGCCCTGGTGCGCGGATTTTCACCACGACATCAACCTGCAGATGAACTTTTGGCCGGCCGAGGCGGGGCACCAGGCCGGCGCCGTCGAGGCGCTGGTCTGCTACCTGGAACGCTTTGTGCCCCATGCCCGCAAGGCGGCCAGGGATCTCTACGGCTGCAATGGCATCTGGCTGCCGATCCAGACCGATCCGTGGTCGCGCAGCACCCCCGAGTCCTACGGCTGGGCGGTGTGGATCGGCGCCGCGGCCTGGCTGGCCCAGCACCTGTGGTGGCATTACGAGTTCAGCCTGGACAAGCGCTTCCTGCGCGACCGCGCCTATCCCTTCTTCAAGGAGGTGGCGGCCTTCTACGAGAGCTATCTGCAGCCGGATGCCGCCGGGGTGTTGCAGATCGTGCCGTCGCAGTCGCCGGAAAACCGCTTCACGGGCGGCGGCGACCTGCCGGTGACGCTGTGCGTTTCGTCGACCATGGATGTGCTGCTGGCGCGCATGGCGCTGGATTACGCCCGCCACAGTGCCTGCCTGCTGGGGGTGGACGCGGAACTGGCGGAACGCTGGGACCTCATGGCGGCCAGCCTGCCGCAGTTGCCGGTCGGACGCCAGGGACAGCTGCTCGAATGGAACCGGGAGTTTGCCGAGCCCGAACCGGGGCACCGGCACCTCTCCCACCTGATCGGTGTCTATCCTGGCGATCTGCTGGACCCGGAACAGACGCCCGAACTGTGGCGGGCGGCGCGCCTCTCCCTGGAACAGCGCCTGGCCCATGGCGGCGGCCACACCGGCTGGAGCCGCTCCTGGGTGGCCTGCCTCTTCGCCCGCTTCGGCGAGGCGGCGCCGGCCTGGGAACATCTCTGCCACCTGATCGGCGACTTCGCCACCGACTCGCTGCTCGACCTGCATCCGCCCCGCATCTTCCAGATCGACGGCAATTTCGGCGGCACGGCGGCCATCCTGGAGATGCTGCTGCAAAGTTATCATGGCGAACTGCAGCTGCTGCCGGCCCTGCCGGCCGCCTGGCCCACCGGCGAATGCCGCGGCCTGCGGGCCCGCGGCGGCTTCACCGTGGACCTGGCCTGGCGTGATGGCGCCCTGGTCCACGCCGACCTGCTGGCCGGCCGCGCCGGTCCCTGCATCCTGCTGCAGGCCGGGGAGGCGTGGCGCGTCACCGATGTCGCCGGCCAGCCCCTGCCCGTCCGGCGCGAGGGGCACCGGCTGTGTGTCCAGTTGCGCGCCGGCCAGCGCTGCCGAATCCTCGCCGGCGGGTGAGGGGGTGGGCCGCTGCTGGCTGTCCGGCGAGAGCCGGGACTATGGGGGAGCTATGGGATTTATGGGACTTATGGGATTTATGGGCCGGATGCGACTTATGGGGGGGCGATGGGACGATGGAGATCTTGGGGCGGCGGGCAAAACCCGCCCGCACCCACCTCTAATGACCCCATAAATCCCATCGCTCCCATTCATCCCATAGGTCCCATGAATCATCAATTCCCACAGGCGCGGATCGGGTCCGGGGACTGGCTTCCTTGCGGCGTTCGCGCCAGGGTCAGGCTTTGCCCTTGCGGCGTTCGCCCTTCGGCTTGGCCTCGGCCGCCGGTTCTGCGGCGGGCGTGCTGGCGGGCGCGAGGCGCGGAATGAAGCTGAAGTGGTCGCCATCGTGGTCCACTTCGAGCGTCTGCCCCTCCTGCAGCGTGCCGGCAAGCAGCAGGCGCGACACCGGTGTCTCCAGCTCGCGGGTGATGGCGCGCTTGAGCGGGCGGGCGCCGTAGACCGGGTCGTAGCCTTCCTCGGCCAGCGCCTCGCGGGCGCTCTTGCTCAGTACCAGGGTGATCCGCTGCTGCTCCAGGCGCGCGGCGAAGCGCGCCACCTGCAAGTCCACGATCTGCACCAGTTCCGCCTGCTTGAGGGCGTGGAACACCACGATGTCGTCCACCCGGTTGAGGAATTCCGGCCGGAAATGCCCGCGCAGGTCGCCCATGACCTGTTCGCGCATGGTCTCGAAATTGGCGCCGGGATGCTCGGTGATGTGGCGGCTGCCAATGTTGGAGGTCATGATGACCACCGTGTTCTTGAAGTCCACGGTGCGGCCGTGGGAGTCGGTCAGCCGGCCGTCGTCGAGGATTTGCAGCAGGATGTTGAAGACGTCGGGATGCGCCTTCTCAATCTCGTCAAAGAGAATGACCGCGTAGGGCCGGCGGCGGACCGCCTCGGTGAGCTGGCCGCCCTCATCGTAGCCGACGTAGCCCGGTGGCGCGCCGATCAGGCGGGCCACGGTGTGCTTCTCCATGTACTCGGACATGTCGATGCGGATCATCGCCCGCTCGTCGTCGAACAGGGCGAACGCCAGGGTGCGCGCCAGCTCGGTCTTGCCGACCCCGGTGGGGCCGAGGAACATGAAGCTGCCGATGGGGCGTTGCGGGTCCTTAAGGCCGGCCCGGGCGCGCAGGACGGCGTCGGCGACCGCCGTCACCGCCTCCTCCTGGCCGATCACCCGCCGGTGCAGGGTGTCGCCCAGGTGCAGCAGTTTCTGCCGTTCGCCTTGGACCAGGCGGCTGACCGGGATGTGCGTCCAGCGGCTGATGATGGCCGCGATGTCGTCTTCGTCGACTTCTTCTTTCAGCAACCGTTTGCCTTCGCCATCTTTGAGCGCGGTCTCGGCGTCCTTGAGCCGGGCCTGGAGCTTGGGCAGGGTGCCGTTGCGCAGTTCGGCGGCCTTGCCCAGGTCATAGTCGCGCTCCGCCTTGGCCAGGCTCGCCCTGGCCAGTTCAATGGCCTCGCGGAGTTCGCGCAGCTTGCCGATGCTGTTCTTTTCCGCGTCCCAGCGGGCCTGGAGCGTTTGGGCCTTCTCCTTGACCTCGGCCAGCTCGGCTTCCAGTTTGCGGGTGCGTTCGACCGAGGCGTCGTCCTTCTCCTTGCGCAGGCCGGTCAGCTCGATCTCGACCTGCATCTGCCGGCGCGTGGCCTCGTCCAGCTCCACCGGGCGGCTGTCGATCTCGGTGCGCAGTTTGGCCGCCGCCTCGTCGATCAGGTCGATTGCCTTGTCGGGCAGGAAACGGTCGGAAATGTAGCGGTCGGCGAGCACGGCGGCGGTGACCAGCGCGGCGTCGCGGAGCTTGACCCCGTGGTGGATCTCGTAGCGCTCCCGCAGGCCGCGCAGGATGGAAATGGTGTCCTCCACGCTCGGCTGTTCCACCAGCACGGTCTGGAAGCGGCGCTCCAGCGCCTTGTCCTTCTCGATGTGCTTGCGGTATTCGTCCAGCGTGGTGGCGCCGATGCAGTGCAGTTCGCCCCGGGCCAGCATCGGCTTGAGGATGTTGCCGGCGTCCATGGCGCCCTCAGCGGCGCCCGCGCCGACCACCGTGTGCAGTTCGTCAATGAACAGGATGACCTCGCCGTTGGCCGCGGTCACTTCCTTGAGCACGGCCTTGAGCCGTTCCTCAAACTCGCCGCGGTACTTGGCGCCGGCGATCAGCGCGCCCATGTCCAGCGCCACGATGCGCCGGTTTTTCAGTCCCTCGGGCACGTCGCCATGGATGATCCGCACCGCCAACCCCTCGACGATGGCGGTCTTGCCCACGCCCGGCTCGCCGATCAGCACCGGATTGTTCTTGGTCCGGCGCGACAGGATCTGGATGACGCGGCGGATTTCCTCGTCGCGCCCGATCACCGGATCCAGCTTGTCCTGGCGGGCCAGCAGGGTCAGGTCGCGCCCGTATTTTTCCAGCGAGGCAAAGGTGGTTTCCGGATTTTGCGAGGTCACCCGCTGGTTGCCGCGGACCTCGCGCAACGCCGTCAGCAGGGCGTCCCGCTTGACGCCGGCGCCGGCCAGCAACGCCGCGGCGTCGGCATCCACCTCCACGATGGCCAGCAGCAGATGCTCGACGCTGACAAACTCGTCCTTGAGCTGCCGCATCTCCTTTTCCGCCGCCACCAGCACCTTGGAGAAGGCCCGGGAGGCGCCCGGCTGGCCCGCGCCCGGTCCGCTCATCTGCGGCAGGCGGCCCAGCCGTTCCTCCAGCGCCGGGCGCAGCCGTGCGGAGTCCGCACCGGCTTTTTGCAGCACCGCCGGCACCAGGCCGTCGTCCTGAGCCAGCAGCGCCGCCAACAGGTGCAGGGGCATGATCTCCGGATTGCCGTGCTCCACGGCCAGCGCCTGGGCGGCGCCCAACGCTTCCTGTGATTTCTGGGTGAATTTGTCGAGGTTCATGACCGTTTTCCCTTTCCTGGGCGGATCAAGCCCGCCGGATAATCATTGAATGTTGCTTGTCGGTTGAATCTAGCACACCTCCTGCCAATCCGGTAGGCGCGTGCGTAACCAATTGTCAATTAGTTAATAAAATCAATCTGTCGCAAGGCGTAAAAAAGGGGGTGGTGTCAATTTGGCACAGCTTACTGTGCTAGGCCGGCAGAATAATCGCGTCTTCCGCACAGCGAATGGCATTCCTGTAGGCACGGGCGTGTCGCCCGTGTCTGGAGTTTGGCAAAAGTACGGGGCTTAAGGCCGACTTCGTCCCGTAGGGACTGAATGACAATAGGCAGGGGCTTCAGCCCCTGTTCCGAAAAATGAAACGATGGCGTGCCGTAGGTACGCCGCGAT
>JBAZJM010000006.1:0-38250 GCA_041651315.1 Lentisphaeria bacterium
CACCAGCGAGAAGCGGTCGTCCGGCCCGGGCACCAGATTGACCAGGGTGGCCGTGCCGGGGCGGAAGGCGCCGGCGAGCATGGCCGGGTTTTGGGCCGGCGTGAAGGGGAACGGTTTCTCCACCAGTTCCGGCGTGCCGGCCAGCAGCTCGGGATTGGCCTCGCCCATGTGCGAGAGGAAGAGCACGTTGTGCTTCCAGTCCGGGCAGAAAATCTCCGTGAACGAGCTGTCGCCGAACGCCGCGGCCAGGGCGCCGACCAGGGCGGCGGTGAGCACGTCGCCCTCCCCCGCATACCCGACGCCGCGGGCCATGGCCTTGGACGCCTCCAGGAACGGCACCGTGTCGACCGGGCCGCTGCCCTGGTCGAACGCCTCAAAATTAAAGGAGAACGCCGTGAACCCGCCGTCGGCCAGGAACCGGCGCAGCCCCAGTGCCAGCCGGACGGAACGCTGGTGGACCGCTGCCGGCGCGGTCACGGCGTACCGCTTCCGGTCCGCGGCCATTTCCGCCGCCACCGCCTTGGCCGTCACGGCACGGACCGCCGCCGCCAGGGCGGCCGGCGCCGCCTGCTCCACGGTGATCCCGAGACCGTGCCGCAGCACTTCGGGCGCCACCTGAAAATCGCCCATGCCGGCAAACACCTTGCCCAGGCGCAGCACCCGGCTGGAGTGAAACCGGCGCGCCGCCGCCGCGGCGCGGGCGATCCCGGCCACCCGTGGCAGCACCTCCGGCGCCTGCCAGTGCCCGGCCACAATCTCCGGCCGCCGCCCCAGTCGCCGCAGCACCGACGCCAGATCCTGAACCCCGTGAATCCCATGGTTGTACATCAAACGGCCCGGCGCCGTTTTCGGGGTGAACTCGACGTCCATGGTGGTGTCGAGCATCAGCAGCGGCAGCTGCGTCTCGGCCAGGATCTCCGCCGCCTCCAGCGACGGCGAATAGGCCAGGTGCAGGGTGACCACCAGGTCGACCTCCGCCTTTTCAAAGCGTTTCACCGCGGCGGCGATTTCCCGGCGCACCCGGCTGACCGGTGCGACCACCAGCTCAAGCCCCTGCCGTTCCAGCGCCTTCTGCAAGCCGGCCTGGAACGGTGCGAATACCGCGCGTTCGGCGGGCATCTTGTCATCGTAGAGCGCCAGGTACAGGGGCAGCAGACCGATTTTAGGTTTCACTTGCATGCGTTTTTTACCTTCCATTCCAAAAACCACCGGGTGTATTGATCGTGCGCCACCGGGTCGGGCTGAATGACGTCACCCAGGCCGGCCACAGCGGCGGCCCCGGCCTGGACATCGGCGAACACGCCCGTTCCGATGCCCGCCAGGATGGCCGCCCCAATGGCGCCCGCGTTCTGCCGCACCCCGAGATGGAACGGCAGGCCGGTGACATCCGCCAGCACCCGCGACCACACCGCCGAACGCGACGGCCCGCCCACCATGGTCAGGCGTTGCGGCCGCCAGCCGGCCGCCGCCAATTCGTCAACCTTGGCCCGCATATGGAACGCCGCGGCCTCCATGACCGCGCGGCTGAGCTGTTCCAGCGCGGCCCCGGCCGGCACCCGTTCCGCGACATCGGCCCGCATGAGGTCCAGGCACAGCCCCCCCGCTCCGCGCGGTGCGGACTCCGCAAGGGCGTCGAAGCGGCGGAAACGCGCCTGGGGATCGGCATCGGCCGGCAGCGGGCCAACCGCACGCTCAACCAGGGCGTCAATAGTCTGGCCGATCCGGGTCAGGGCGAACATCGCCGCCCACGGTCCGGCCGGCTGCAAAAACGGGTCGACCAGCATGCCCATGGCCAGCGCGGCGGCACGGTCGGCCACCGGATAGAAACCGACCCAGGAGGTGCCGCAGGAAAACATCAGGTCCCCCGGCGCCAAAGTCCCGGTGGCGCGGGCGGCGGCGGGATGGTCGAAACAGCCGAGCACAACTTGGGTGTCGCACGGCAGTCCCGTGGCCGCGGCCGCGGCGGCGGTCAGCCCACCCAAGACCGTGCCGGACGGCCGCAGTTCCGGCAGGGACGCCGCCGGAATCGCCAGGGCCGTCAGGTACGGCGCATGCCAAGTCCCCGCCACCTGGTCCAACAGATACGACGGCGTGGCGGTGGACGGATCCACCCCCCAGCACCCGGTGAGCCGGTGCAGCAGGTACACGGTGTCCAGGGTATGATGCGCGGCGCCACGGTACAACTCCGGCTGATGTTCCTTGAGCCAGGCCAGGTGCGCCAGCGGGAAACTCTCACCGTACGGCCACCCGGTCACGCCGTGAACCCCGGCAAGGTCGAGCCCGGCCAACGCCGGTAGTTTCAGGCCGCGGGCACGGTCGTCGGTCCAACTGATGGCCGGAGCCAGCGGCACCCCGGCGGCATCGGTCAGCACGGTGTTGCCACTGGCGGCGGCAAACGCCACCCCCGCCACCCGCTGCCCCTCCGGACATGCCGCCCCCAACTGGCGCATCAGCCCGAGCACGCTGCCGGCAAAGGCATCAGCGTCAAACTCGCACCACCCCGCCTGCGGATTCCGCAACCCGGTCGGCGCCGACACACTGGCCAAAACCCGCCCCGCCCCTGACAATAACACCCCCTTGACCGCACTGGTCCCCAAATCAAACCCCATCACCACCGATTGACTGTTGTTCTTCATGCTGTGTTTGTCTTGTTTCAGTAATGTGGGGGCGCCGCCCCCAAGCCCCTGCCAAAGGGACCCGTCCCTTTGGAATCCCCGAGACCTTCCATTTTGCGAGAGCCGGTGTCATACGCCGCTGGCAGCGACAATGCCAAATGCTTCAAGTGCTCTGCGGCGCATGGCACCGGCTCTCGCAAAATCGGGTGTCGGGATTCTCAAGGGACGGAGTTCCTTGAGCGGGGCCTGGGGCAGAGCCCCACATTATTGAAATAAAACAAAAATCTCCGGGTTAGAGTTGGGCCAGGGCGGTGTCCATGTGGTGGATGAGGGTGGTGACGGCGGCGGGGGTGGTGATAATGGGGAGCTTGGTCAGGGCGGCGGGCGGGCAATCGGCCTTGTAGGTTTGGGCGCTGACATCGATCCCCTTTGCGGACAACTGCTTGCAGAACGCCACCGTTTGTTCCGCCGTGGCAAAGAACAGCGTCGTGAGATGGCGCTGCCCTTCCACGGCGGTGATCAGCCGGGGATACTTGCGGCCGAGGTCGCGCACCGCGTTCTCGTACAGCTCGCCCAGGCCGCGGATATAGGGGCCGTTGGCGCGGGCGAACGCCATGGTGATGAGATAGGCCAGCGACGCCAGTTCCTCCTGGCCGTTGGTGACCAGCGCGCCGAACAGGTTCAGGTTGTCGAGATGCCCGGAAACCAGGATCTTGGACGCGCAGTACTGGCCGCCGGGGAATCCTTTGCCGACCGAGACAAAGTCCGGCTTCAGCCCGTACTCGCGGAACAGGAACAGTTCCGGCGACCACATGCAGGACTGGATCTCATCGACCAGGGTCGGAATGTCGTGCTGGTGGCAGAGCGCATGGGCTTCCTGGAGGAACGCCTCGGTGAGCCGGATGCCGCCGTAATTCATCAGGACCAGTTCATGCAGGAACCCGGCGATCTTGGTCGGGCCGTGGTCGAACTCCGCCACGGCGCGGCGGAAATCGGCGATGTCGTTGATCGCCACCGGCCGAACCCGGTAGATGCCGGCCGTTTCCAGGCGTGCGGCCAGTTCCGGCCACAGCCCGCGGAAGGTCTGGGTGAGAATGGTGGTGCCGTGATAATTGGCCTGGTTGCCGCCCTGGCGGTCAGCCATGACCAAAAACACCGGCGTGCGCCCACGGTACGGCGGCTCCGGCAGGGTGCGGTCCAGCTGGTAGAAACGGGCCAGCATCATTTTCAGCGCCGCCTCGCAGGCCAGGCTGCCGGTCTCGAGATTGATCACGCGGTTGAGCACGTGCGGCTCACGGGTGGCCAGCACGCGCGCCAGCCCGGCATCGTCGTCCACGGCAAGGCCGTTGGCGGTCCGGACCAGTTCACGTTCCAAACGGCGGGTGATGCAGCCGCGGGTGTTGTTGTGGGTGGCGTTGAGAATGCCCAGCCGCCCGGCCTGCTCCAGCAGGCGGTAGCCCGGAAACTGATGCCCGAGGGAGGCATGGTAGTGCTCGCTCTTGGCGGCCAGGTACAGCCGGCCATCCTCGCCGATCCGCAAAAACGCCAGGCCGGACAGCGGCGCCGCCGTGGCGTGGGTGGCCTTGGCAAACGCCGCGGTGGCCGCGCCGGGATCGGTCTGCGCCAGCGCGGGCGCCACGGCACACCCCAGCTCCGGCAACAACGCCTCCGCGCGCCGGAGGAACGACGGCGGACAAAACGCCACCCGCCGCGCCGCCAAACGCAGCAGCCGCGCCTCCGGCACCCCGGTCAGCCGCGCCTGCGCCCCACACACCGCCGCCACATACTCCCCCCCCAATAAATCTTCCAACGACCGCGTAATGTTTTTGGGATAATGCATCATGTTGTTGCTTTTAATGATGTGGGGCTCTGCCCCAAGCCCCGCTCAAGGAACTCCGTCCCTTGAGAATCCCGACAACCGATTTTGCGAGGGGCCGGTGCTGGGCGCCGTGCTGGCCAGGGGATTCAAAGGTCGTCGTGGCTGGCGGCGCACAGTACCGGCCCCTCGCAAAATGGAAGGTTTCGGGGATTCCAAAGGGACTGGTCCCTTTGGCAGGGGTCTGGGGGCGGCGCCCCCACATCACTTTCATATTGAAGATATCAGATGGTGGTTGTGGGGGTCCAGGGGGTGGCGGGGAGGTTATGGGCTTGGCCGACATTGAGATTGGTCAGGCGGCCCTGGTGTGTGTTCAGGCCGTCCACGATGGCGGGGGACTGGCGCAGGGCCTCGTCGAGGCCGTGGTCGGCGATCAGCAGGCCGTAGCGGTTGGTGACACTGGTCAGGGCGTAGGTCGAGCTGAGACTGACCGCGCCGGGCATGTTCGCCACACAATAATGCACCACGCCGTCGACCGTGAAAATCGGGTTCGTGTGCGTGGTCGGCCGGCTGGTTTCCAGGCAGCCGCCCTGGTCGATCGCGATGTCCACCACCACCGCCCCCTTTTTCATGGACTTCAGATCCTCGCGGCGGATCAGCCGGGGCGCCGTCGCCCCCGGAATGAGCACCGCCCCGATCACCAGGTCGGCCTCGGCAATCGCCTCGCGGATGTTGTACGGGTTCGAATACAGCGTCTTCACCGCGGACCCGAAAATGTCATCCAGCTCCGCCAGGCGGCGGGCGGAGATATCGAGAATGGTCACATCGGCGCCAATGCCCAGGGCCACCTTGCAGGCGTTGGTGCCGGCAATGCCGCCGCCAATGATCACCACCTTGCCCTTGCGGATGCCCGGCACGCCCCCCAGCAGAATGCCGCGGCCCCCGAACGACTTCTCCAGGTACTTGGCCCCCTCCTGCACGGCGAGCCGGCCGGCGATCTGCGACATCGGCACCAGCAGCGGCAGCGTGCCGTCGCGCTCCGTGACCGTCTCATACGCCACCCCGCTCACCCGCCGCTTCAACAGCGCCTCGGTCAGGCCGCGGTTGGCCGCCAAGTGCAGATAGGTGTACAGGATCTGGCCGTCGCGCAACAGGCCGTATTCCTCCGGCAACGGCTCCTTGACCTTGACGATCATCTCCGCCGCGGCAAACAAGGCCGGACGCTCCGCCAATGCACAACCGGCGGCGACGTATTCCGCATCCTCAAACCCGGAACCGCAACCGGCCCCCGGCTCCACCAACACGACGTGCCCATGGTCCACATACTCCCGCGCACTCATCGGCGTCATCGCCACCCGATACTCTTCCGTCTTGATCTCCTTGGGCAACCCGATCTTCATCGATTTCTCCTTAGGTTTTTCTGAAATCAAACAGGATGTGGGGGCGCCGCCCCCAAGCCCCTGCCAAAGGGACCTGTCCCTTTGGAATCCCCGAGACCGTCCATTTTGCGCAGGCCGGCACTGGGCGCCGCGGAGGGTTGTGATGGCGGGATTTGTCTCTGGCAGCGGCGCCCAGTGCCGGCCTGCGCAAAATCGGGTGGCGGGATTCTCAAGGGACGGAGTTCCTTGAGCGGGGCCTGGGGCAGAGCCCCACATCACGTTCATGCAAAAGCGTTTTATTCAGCGAGGACGAGTTCGATATTGAGGGCTTGGATACGGCGGCGCCAGTCGCGACTGAGGCCGGTATCGGAGACGATCACCTGGGCGGTGGCCAGTTCGGCCACGCGGGCGCGGCCGAACGTGCCGAACTTGGACGAATCGCAGAGAATGATCCGGCGCCGGCTGCGGGCGAGCACATCGCCCTCCATTTGGGCGATGCCCGGATTGATGCTGGAGATCCCGTGTTCCGCGTCCACCGCGAACACGCTCAGCATGCAGGTGTCCCAGAACAGGTTGCGGAGCGGGTCGAGTGACAGCCGGCCGTCGGTCTCGCGGGATTCGCGTTCGATCCGGCCGCCGAACAAGTCCACCGCGGCGGCGGTGTGTTCCGCCAGCAGCAGGGCGATCTCGGGCGAGTTCGTGCCGAACTCCAGGCGGCAGCCGGCGGGCAGGTGCAGCGCCACCGCGCGGCTGGTGCTGCCCGCATTAAGATAGACATTGCCGGTGGCCGGCAGTAGCGCGGCGGCGGCCCGGCCAATGGCGGTCTTCGCCTCCATATGTTCCTCGCGAATGGCCGAATAGGGGGGCGCGGGCACCGAGGCCCGGACCGGCACCGCGCCGCCATGGGTGCAGCGCACCACCCCCTCACCCTCCAGGGCGCGCAGATCGGCCCGGGCGGTGTTCGGAGTGATCCCGAACTCGCGGACCAGGTCGGTGACCTTCAGGGCTGGCCGTTGCCGGGCAAGCTCGATCAGGCGTTGGCGTCGTTCCGCGGCAAGCATGTTGACTCGCTCCCTTTGCTCAAGTTCAAAACTCACCATAACGCAATTTTACGCAATTACCAGTCGTGCCCCGAAAAATGCCGGAGCCATCCCTTGCGGATTCCGCAGGCGAAAGCATGCAGTGGAAATGCGGTGAGAATCATCACCTTGCCTTTGGGCGCTGGAAGCGTCTCCCCATGGCGCACGGTGGAGGCGGCTCCGCCGCCAACCAATATCGCAATCGGATGATGGAGGGCACCGTCACCTGTTGTCCGGTGATGCATTCCCGTGACTCCCCGGCACGCCCCACCACGGGCGACACGCCCGTGCCTACAGGAATGAAACCGTCCGCCTTCCTGTAGGAGCGTGGTTGCACCACGCTCGGCGACCCGCCGCAACGCGCCCGTGGCGAGTGGCATTGACGATTGAGCCCTGAAGGGGCGTTATCATGAAACTGGCTTTCAGTTCTCGCTTGCCCACACCATGGCCCACAAATGATTTGCATTGAACTACAATTGCTATATATTTGCTTTGTAAACATGAAATGGAGCCGCCATGATTCGCCGCGACGGACAGCTGAAATACAAGCAGATCCACGAGGAGCTGGAACGCTTCATCGCCAAAGCCAAGCCCGGCGAGAAGCTCCCGCCCGAGCGCGAGCTGGCCAAGGATTTCGGCTGCAACGTGCTGACCGTCCGGAAAGCCCTGGCGCCGCTGGTCGCCCGCGGCCAGGTCGTCCGCCGGACCGGCAGCGGTTCCTTTGTGGCGGCCCTGCACGACGACGACGGCAACGGCGCCGCCCGGGATGTGAACACCATCGGCATGCTCATCCATTCCCGGGCCGACGCCTATGCCATGAGCATGGTGAAAGCCATCAGTGAAGCGGCCGCCCAACAGGCGGTCAAGTTGCGCGTCGCCAGCGCCGACGGCTTTGGCGAACCGGCGATGCAGGCGGCCCGCCTCCTGGCCCAGGAAGGTTGCTCGGCGTTGATCATTCCGTGGGCGCCGTATCGGGAAATCTCGGAACTCGCCATTTTTGCCGGCAAATGCCCACTGCCCTTCACGTTGCCCGCCCTTATCCCCGGTTTTGAGCGGAATTGTTTTGAAACGCCTGAGGTCACTGGACTGGGCACCATCATGGGAACCCGGGCCGTCTGCGAATACCTGAGACTGCTGGGGGGGCGCCGCATCGCCCTGCTGGGGCCGGACACCAAGGGTGACTTCGCGATGAGCGAGAAGCTCGTGGCCTATTCGGAGTTTGTCTTCAAAAACGACTTGGACAACCTGGCGGCCCTGGTCGGCCCCACCGCGGAAGCCATGGATGCCCTGGCAACCAAATGGGCGGCCCATCAGGGGAACCTTTCCATCCTGTGCTACGACGATGTCCACGCGACCCGGTTCATGACCGCCATGCACAAGCTCGGCCTCTCCGCCCCCGGTGATTTCCGGATCGTGGGCTGCAACGACACGCGCGAGGCGGCCTTCGCCGACCCGCCCCTGACCAGCCTCCGGGGCGATTACGCCCATCTCGGCGACATCACGGTGCGCTGTGCCCGGGCGGCGGCCAGGGGCCAGGAGTGGCATTCGACGACCCCCGCCCCCAACACCCTGGTCATCCGCGAGTCCTGCGGTGGCGCAACTCGGCTTGACTCGAAGTTGAAAGAGGCATTGAAAGCGTTTGTCATCACCAGGGAAACCGCCCCCCCCATCTCCCCCAACCGCCCCCAAATGCTTCACACCCCAAAGGAGAACCAGCAGTTATGACCTACGCCTAACGGTTCATAGCCACGACTTCAAAATGAAATCTTACTGAAACCATGCAAGGGAGACAAACAATGAAAAAGCAAATGATGATGATGTTGTTGGCGATCACGGGGCTGGGCGCGCTGCTGACGGAGAGCCAGGGTGCCATGCTGCCTGCGGGAACGTATCTGGATCGCATGACCTCGGCGACCGGCACGAGCGCCTGGTATGCCGCTCAAGCCACCCCCGGATTCGATAATGAAGCTGTTGCGGTGAACGACCCGCGAGATCCGGCCACAACCGTTATGAACTATGGGGCCTCATCCTACTGGTTTGAGTACAAGGCCGTGCCAGGCGAGACATTTAACTACATGGACGTGTGCCTGGCGATCCATGATGTTTCTGGTTACGGAGCTTTCAATGGTATTGCCTTGTCGTATAGCGCGGATGGGGTGACGTATACGGACATGGCCCCAACAGTGTCCCAAACCTATGTCAACGCCGGTGGTGGTTGGAGCCTCTATGGGCGGCAGTACAACTTACAGGGAATGGATGCGACCTATGTCAAGATAATCAAGTATGCCAATCCCTTTGAGACTTGGTCAACCGAAATCAGTTCGGTCTATCTGGAGGTGGTGCCCGAGCCGGCGTCCCTGATGCTCCTGGCCTTGGGCGGGTTAGGCTGCCTGCGCCGCCCGCGCCGTTGAGACGATTGGGATAAAAGGCCGGTCCGCCCTTGACTCGCCTCAAGGGCGGGCCTCCCGGCGACCATCCGTGAGCCCCGCGTAGAGAACCGACGTCCTATTGAAGACCATAAGGTGGTTCCATGAAAGATGGAAGCAAGTTCACGTTGATCGAGTTACTGGTCGTCATCGCCATCATCGCGATCCTCGCGGCCCTGCTGCTGCCGGCCCTGGGCTCCGCCAAGGAAATGGGCAAAAGCGCGGACTGCGTGTCCAAGCTCAAACAACTCGGCCTCTGCTACAGTCTTTACGAGTCCGACTACAATGAGATGCGGCCGCCGGTTGGCCGCAGCGACTTTGACACCTGGCACGTGCGGCTCGCGCCTTATTATGGGTACTCCGGCGACGCCAATGTCGCGTCGTACGATCAGTTATACGCCGTCTGGTCATTCCTCTGGAGCCGGAAATATCTCGTCTGCGGCACGGCGGTCGCCATCCATCCGGTACCCGCCGGCGCGAGCACCCATGGCGCCAACTTGCGGTTTGGCGTGGATCTCGATGATCCTTCGTCGTCCTGGAAATCGTTTTCAAGAAAAATGTCGAGCTTCCCCATGCCTTCCAGGATCTGCCAGGCGAGCGACGGGATGTGGTACATCACCGGTGGGTATTACCCGGTGCATCTCGGCATTGAAGTCTATGACCCCTCTTCCTACCAATGGGGAACGCATCGGGGGTTGCGCCAAATAACCAACACCCTCTTTTTGGATGGCCACGTCCAGGCGCATGAGGCGCTAAAAACCCCACAGCCGGGCACGCCGGAGGGAAACACCTTTTGGTACGGCAAGAATTAAACCGCGAGGTTCGACAGCGATTCCACCGCCATGGGAACGGGCGGCATCCTTATTCCCCCCTTCTAAAAAATGCATTTGCGCCGCATAAGTAAGCCACCGATGAGAACACGAACCAGTTTCACGCTTATTGAACTGCTGGTCGTCATCGCCATCATCGCGATATTGGCGTCGATCCTGCTTCCTGCCCTGGGACAGGCGAAAGACAAGGCCAAGAAGATCAATTGCGCGGTGAATCTGAAGACGCAGATTGCCGCCTGCCTCATGTATGAGGACGACTATTCCCGAATCCCGCAGGTGGACACCGAAGACGGCACCTATCGAAGTTGGTGCGATTTCCTGTCCGCCTATATGGGCGGGAAATTGCCGGACACGCAGGGCGCGTGGCTGCGAAACGGCAAACCGTATCCGGTTTTCAAGTGCCCGGCCCAAAGCGCCGAGAACAACTATTACACCCAGAATTACGGGATGAACATCTATTTTTCCATGTTTACCGCCTGGGCCGGCTTCGACGTCGCATCGTACGCCAAGGCGCGGATATCCCTGCTCTACCGGCCCGTTGAAACCAGCGTCATTGCCGACACCAGTCCCGCCTCCTACGACGGCGTCAATACCATTCCGATGCATTACGAATTGGGGTGGGAGGATCAGTGTTACCGGTTTCCCCGGCACAATCTGCGGATCAACGTCGCCTACGGCGACGGCCATGTCGGCGACGTGCTTGCCGGCCCGCTGGGAGTCGGGTTCCGTTATACCGCTCCGCCGTGGAACGCGTTCTGGGGCGCCCGCGCAAACGACTGAAACTGACAAGGAAAATCGCCATGCGCAAGTGTTGGTTCTTGATGCTGTTGGGAACGGCCGTCACGGCGGCGGAAATCGCCCCGCTGCCCGCCGGAACGGGATTCCGCTGTGACGGGCAAGCGGGTGAATTTCAGCTTGTGTCCGTGGGATTCCCCCCACAGACAATTACCCCGGAAATGATTGCCGTGAAAGAGGCCGCCGGATCGGACGGCGGCGGCACGCTGTTGCAAACGCCGCACGGCCGGTACCGTTTTACCCGGACGGTGGAATTGAACGCGGATTCGGTACGGTTCCAAGGCCGAATTGTTCCGGACACGAGCGGCGTTCCAGACGCGAAGCTCGAATTCCGGCTTCTGCTGCCGGTCGCCGACACCGCCGAATCGCCGCTTTGGATCGATGGAAAACGCTATGGGTTCCCCCGCGACTTCACGCCGGGAACGTCACAGCGCCTGGTCAAGGATGCCGGTGAAATCGTCGTGCCGCGGCCGAACGGCCTGTTGGTGTTCACCGGTAAGTTCGACGTCGTTTTCCAGGACAACCGCAAATGGCAACAGCCGGTTCTGGAACTGCGCCTGGGCGCGGTGGATACGGCCGAGGCCGGCGCGCTGGGTTTCAGCCTGGTCTTTGAGCCGTATCAAGACACCCCGCTGCCGCTGGCCAAGTGCGCCAACATGGGGTTCCGCGACGAGGTCGCCGACGATGGCATGGGTGGCTGGACCGATCAGGGCCCCAGCAACGACTTGCGCATGTTTCCGGTCGGCCGGCAGCGGTTTTGCAATGTGACCTTCGACATTGTCGATCCGGTGGCCAACGGCGGAAAGGCCTGCCTTGGCATGGCCGGTCCGGAACGGCCGTCTTTCCTGAAAACGGCGGAACTGATGCCGCCCTCCCCCGTAACCGCGAGGTTTCTCCACCTCGTCACCGGAACCGCGTGGCCGAAAATAGAGGACGCCGGAACCGTGACCGTCGAATATGCAGACGGCAGGACGCCGCCAACGGTACAAACGATCCGCAACGGCGTCCATACCGGCAATTTCTGGGCCTGCGCCTGGTTGCCGGAAGGCGTGATGGGCTGGAAAGGAAAGAATTTCTATACCGACATCGCGCTTTACCAGACGGCGATTCCACTTAAGCACGCGCCCGTGAAGCGGATTTCGATCCAGTCTTCGGGCAAGCAGGTCTGGATGATCGCCGCCGCGTCACTGAGCAATCGTCCGCTCGCGGGAATCGATGCCGACTCAAACACGATTGTCGCCGATGGCGTCAACTGGAAGGAACTGCGGTCGACCATGGACATGGTTCCCGGCGGCATCCTTGATTTTCACCGACCGGAGGAGGCGCCGGCGGGCAAACACGGGTTCCTGCGGGTCGCGGGCGACCACTTCGAGTTCGAGAAACGCCCCGGTGAGCCGGTGCGCTTCTATGGCGCAAACGTCTGCTTTTACGGCTGTTTTATGAGCCGTGGCGATGCCGACCGCATGGCCGACCACCTGGCGTGGTGCGGTTACAATGCCGTCCGGCTGCATCACTTTGACGAATTACTGACGCTCAACCAAAAACATTCCACGGATTTCGATCCGGCGCGGCTCGACGAACTAGACTACCTGGTCGCCGCGCTGAAGCAACGCGGAGTGTACATCACGCTGGATTTCTTCACGTTGCGTCCATTGCCCCAAGCGGAACTGAGCGGGGTGAAGGTTTCACAGATCCGGGATGAGGTCAAGCTGCTGACTTACGTCAATGCCTCCGTGCGCGACAACATGTACACCTTTGCCGCCAAACTGATGAACCATGTCAATCCCTATACCGGACTGGCGTGGAAGGACGAACCGGCCATCACACACGTCAGCCTGCTGAACGAAAATACGCTCTTTGACCTGCTGAACCTTTTTCCGGAAGCCAAACGGCAGTACGAACAGGCGTTCCGGGAGTCCCCCGCCGGCCAAAAGCGTTATGCCTCGGCCGGGGACGAAGAGCGAGCGCGCCGGACTTTTTACACGGAGATTTTTCAGAAGGGTTTCCAGGATTTCCGGAACTATTTGCGCAAACTCGGCGTCCGGGTTCCCTTGACGGATTTCAACTGCGGCAACACCGGGCTGGTGTATCCGATCCGCGAAACCCGCGACTACGTTGACAACCATTTCTATTTCGACCACCCGGTTTTTCTCGGGAACAACTGGGGGCTGCCCTACCAGATTTCCAACCGGAGTTCCATGGATTCGCTGATTGAGCCACTGACCGAAACCGCCTCGTCACGGATCTTCGGCAAGCCTTTCACCGTCACCGAATGGAACTTCTGTTTCCCCAACAGTTACGCGGTCGAAGGCGCCTTCCTGACCGGCGCGTATGCGGCGCTTCAGGATTGGAGCGGCCTTTACCGTTTCGTCTACACCGACAAAAACGACAACATCACCGGCGCGGGCGCGTTCGAGCTGACGATGTTCGATGTCGTGGACGATCCCGTCCGCCTCCTTTCCGAGCGCGCGGGAGTGTGCTTCTTCCGGCGTGGCGACGTCCGTGCCGCGACGCCCTGTTTCCCCACCGCCATCAGCCGCGATCTCGCGGCATTGCCGGATGCGGATTTCCGCATGGGCGACTCCGCCCGGCTGGGAATGTTCCTGGGCCGGATCGGCGCCACGGTCGGCACCGCCACCTCCGCCGTGCCGCTCAACAGCGCCACCGTGACGCCGCTCGATTCCGGCATGGCCGCTCGCCAATGGCCGGTGCCCGTGTTGAGCAAGACGCCGACCGGCAAGGCGTTCCTGGCGGCGTTGGCGGAAAAAAGCGGTCTTGGCGAACGATGTTTCCAACCCAATCCGTTCCTCCTTGTTTCCGCCACCGGAGAGCTTGCACTTGAGCCCGACGCGGAAAAATTCACCGTGGCCACGCCGTACAGCGAAGGCGTGCTGCTGAAAACCAGGGGCGCGGCGGACCTGCCGTTCCTCCGGATTGCCAACCGGGACGGCTTCGCCGCCTTCCTCGCCGCCGCCACCGATGGAAAACCGCTACTGGAGTCGAAACGCATTCTGCTGCTGCATCTGACCGAGTCGAAAAACAGCGGCATGGTTTTTTCCGAGAGCCGCCGGCAAGTGGTCGACAAGTTGGGCAAGGTTCCCGTGCTGATCCGGCGCGGCAACGCCGAAGTGACCTTGAAGCGGCCGCTCGCCGGCTTCCACCTCTATGCCGTGGACCTGACTGGCAAGAGGACGTTCGAGGTGCCGCTGAAAACCGCCGGCGCGAACCGCGTGTTCGACGCCGACACCTTCGCCGCCCATGGTGTCACGCTGGCGTACGAACTGGTTGAGGATGGAAACCGTTAAGATGAAAACCGCGTTCTATCCGTTAAAAGACGTTCGTTTGCTTAACGGGCCTTTGTCCCGAATTGCCAAGTCCCATGCCCGCTATCTGCTGGATGAGATCCGGCCGGACCGGTTGTTGGCGCCGTTCTTGGAACAGGCTGGATTGGCGCCGCGCCAGGAACGGTATCGGGGCTGGGAACTGTCAAGCCTGGCCGGGCATTCCCTCGGCCATTACCTTTCCGCGGTTTCGTTGCTGTACGCTTCAACCCGGAACGCCAAAGCGAAACAACGCGCCGAATACATGGTCGCCGAACTCGCCCGCTGCCAAAACGCCAATGGCGACGGGTACGTCATGCCGATGCCCAAAGCCGGGTTTGTCGATCTGTCAGCCGGAAAAATCGATGTCCAGCCGTTTATGCTGAACGGGTTGTGGGCCCCATACTATGTGGTCCACAAAGTCTTGGCCGGACTGCGGGAGGCTTACCGCCATGCCAACATTGCCCAAGCCGCCGCCGTGGCGGAACCGTTGGCCGGTTTTTTCATCCGCCAAGTGGAACGCCTGGATGACGCCCAAGTCAGGCAAATGCTGATTTGCGAGCACGGCGGCATCTATGAAATTCTGCTGGACTGGTGCGATCTTCTGCGCCGGCTGGATTGGCTGCCGGTGGTCCGGCGCGCGTTTTACGACGCCGCGAGCCTCGATCCCTTGACGGCTCGCGAGGACCGCCTGAACGGCAAACATTGCAACACCTTGATTCCAAAAGTGCTGGGGCTTGCCAAAAACCACGAACTCTCCGGCGACCCCGGCGCTGCCGCGGCGGCCGAGTTTTTCTTCCGGCGCGTCACCACGTTCCGCAGTTTCGTAAACGGCTCCTTCGGGGACAGCGAGCACTTTTTCCCCATCGGCCGGGAAGCGAAACACTTAACCCCGTGGACCGGCGAAGGTTGCAATACCTACAATCTATTGAAGTTGGCTGGGCGCCTGTTCCAATGGCGGGCGCGAAGCGGGATCATCGATTACGTGGAACGCACCCTGATCAATCATGTCGCCGCCAACATCGGCCGCCGCGGCGGCGAATTCGGCTACTTCCTTGGGCTTGGCAGTTTGGGGCACAAGGTCTTTTCGCCCCCCCAGCAGGGCTGGTGGTGCTGCGTCGGCACCGGCATGGAGAACCCGGCGCGGTACGGCGAAATGATCTATTCCACGCTCCCGGACGGCATCGCCGTCAACTTGTATTTCGCGTCCCGGCTGAAGGCGGAAAAGTGGGGATTGACGCTGACCAACCGCAGTCAATTCCCGCTTGGCGAAGAGGCGTTTTTTACGTTGTCCCTGAAAACGGCGGCATGTTTGACGCTGGCCTTCCGCAAACCAGCCTGGTGCGACCGGATGACCGTGGCCGTCAACGGCGCCCCGGCGACACCGGAACTGCGGAATGGGTATTTCATTCTGAACCGCCGCTGGCAGGACGGCGACGCCATTAACATCGCCATGCCGTTTGTCCTGAAAGCCGTTCCCTTACGCGGGAATAAAAACATCGCCATAACTTATGGCCCGCTGTTGCTGTCCGGCATTGTCCCGCTGCCCAAAGACCAGATCAATGAAGCAAAAGTGCGCATGGAAGGGCATCTCGACGCGCGAGGAAAAATGGACGGGATTCCACCGGTCATTGCCACCGGCAGCACGGAAACCTTCTTGAAAAGTCTGGTTCCGCTACGCCCATTCGGGTGGTTTCGTTCCCGCGACATGATCAAACCGCACGACTTGACGTTCAAACCATTTATTTCGGTATACGAGGAATACTACGTCGTCTATTTTCCGGTCATGACCGCCGAAAGCTGGCGGCGGCGGAAACGCCGTTTTGCCCTGGTGGCGGAACGGCAGCGCTTGAACCGGTTGCGGCGGCTTGACGAAGTACATCCGGGATTTCAGCAATCGGAGGTCGAGCATCGGTTTGCGGGGGAGAAAACCGATACGGGAGAAAGCCTGTTTCGCAAATGGCGGCGGGCACAGCCCGGCGGTTATTTCAGCTATACCCTGAAATGCGCCCCCGGCCTTCCGCTGGAATTGATCGTCACCACCTATGGCGGCGAATGGGCCGACCACCAGGCAACCATCTTATTGGACGGCGTTAAGATTGCCGAGTTGCACCCGGACAATTCGCAGCCGGGCGAATGGGTGAACACCGGTTTTCCGGTGCCGGCTGACCTGCTGGCGGGGAAATCGCATGGCGAATTCAGGTTCGCGGCCAGTTCAGAACTGGATACCGGACGTATCTTCGGCATCGAATTAAGAAAGACCGCCCCGCCACCCCAACTCCACTCTCAGGAACAGACAGGCTAGACATGACCCGCCAACAGAATCCGTCACCTACATCCCCCCGCCACCCATGACAACGTTCTAATCATCGCATTCCTTGAACGGTACCTGGCGGTTGACATACGGACCGCAGGCCGCACGGGTCGCGACCATGTCACAGCCGGAGATCCCGGCAGAGTGGCCGTCGATCCCCGCCCAAGTGCCTGGCAATGTGGAACTCGACCTGATCGCGGCGGGACAACTTCCTGCCAACCTGGATCAGGGCAACCGGATTTATGAGGCGCAACAGTACGAGGCCCACCAGTGGTGGTACCGCCGCGAGTTTTCCGCCCCGCAGTTGCAGGCCGGACAACGGCTGTTCCTGACGTTTGCCGGACTGGACACTTTGGGCACGGTCTGGCTGAACGGCCACAAACTAGGCTCCACCGCCAACATGCTGACCGAACACCGGTTCGACGTCACGGACACGGTATGCGCCGACCGCAACACGTTGGTAGTGGGCATTGACTCCGCCGTGCTTGAAGGGCGCCGTCATGTGGCCGCGCCCGGCGAGTACGCCAACGCCATCAACTGGGAATCCCTGACCGTCCGCAAGGCGCCGCACATGTACGGCTGGGACATCCTGCCACGGCTGGTTTCCGCCGGCCTGTGGCGGAACGTGGCACTGGAAGTGGCCGAACCAACCCGCTGGAACGCATTTTATCTTGGCACACGGGCGCTGGACACGACAACGGGCACGGCCACCATTTGGCTGGAATGGGATTTTACCACCAACCGCATGGCACTGGATGACCTCACGGTGATCTTCACTCTGCGGCAAGGGAACAAGCCCGCCCACCATTCGGTGCATCCCGCGCTGGGCACGCACGGACGCATCCTGCTGGATTTGAAAGGAATCGAACCCTGGTGGCCCCGCGGTTACGGCGCAGCGGCGTTGTATGACGCAACCCTGGAACTGCAGGACACTGCCGGCATGGTGCTGGCAACCGCCACCTGGCGCACGGGTTTTCGCACCGTCGAACTGCGGCGGACCGAAGTTACCGCTCGGGAGGCGCCAGGGGAATTTCTGTTTGTCGTCAACGGCGAACCGGTCTTCATCAAGGGCACCAACTGGGTGCCGCTGGACGCCTTGCACAGCCGCGACCCGCAGCACTTGGCCGGGGCCACGGCGATGCTGGTTGACCTCAACTGCAACATGATCCGTTGCTGGGGCGGCAACGTCTATGAGGATCATGCCTTCTTCGACTTCTGTGACGCGGCGGGCATCCTGGTCTGGCAGGACTTCGCGCTGGCCTGCGCCATCTACCCCCAGACGCCGGAATTTGCCGCCGTCATGCGCCAGGAGGCGGAGGCGGTCATCGGCAAATTGCGCAACCACCCCAGTCTGGCGCTATGGGCCGGCAACAACGAGATCGACGAGGCACACCGCTGGTCGCAGAACGGGCTTGACCCGAACCTCCACGACCGCCTTAGCCGCGAGGTGCTGGCCGCTGCCGTCCGCCGTCACGATCCGCTACGCCCCTACCTGCCCAGTTCCCCCTATCTCAGCCCCGAGTTTTTCCGGCACGGCGGCGGCGAACACTTAAAAACGGAGGATCACCTATGGGGGCCGCGTGACGATTTCAAGGGCGCGTTTTACCGAAATTCCAGCGCCCATTTCGTCAGCGAAATCGGCTACCATGGCTGCCCCGACCGCGCCAGCCTGGAACAGATGATGGATCCGGCATTCCTTTGGCCGTGGCAGGACAACGACCAGTGGTTGACCCGCGCGGTGCGCGGCAAACCGCGGGAGACGGCCTTCAATTTCCGCATTCCCCTGATGAGCAAACAGATCAAAGTCTTGTTCGACACCGTCCCCAACGATCTGGACGACTACATCCTGGCCTCGCAAATCTCCCAGGCCGAAGCGCTCAAATATTTCCTCGAATGGGCGCGCCTGGGCAAGTGGCGGCGCACCGGCATGCTGTGGTGGAACTTGCGCGACGGCTGGCCGGTCATCTCCGACGCCATCGTGGATTATTACGGCCGCAAGAAACTGGCCTACGGCTACCTCCGGCGCATCCAGGCCGACCTTTGCGCCATCTGCGCCGACCCCATCGCCGGTCGGCAGGAAATCGTGCTGGTGAACGACACCCTGGCGCCGGTCGCCGGCACGGTGACCGTGCGTGACTTGGACAGCGGCCACCCCCTGCTCGATACCACCTTCGCCGCGCCCGCCAACGGCCGGACCACCGCCGGCACGGTTGCGGAGTCCGCACAACCGGCCTGCTATCTGCTGGAATGGACGGCCGGCGGCCACACCCGCCGCAACCATTATCTGGCCGGGCCACGCCCCTTTTCCCTGCCGCAATACCGCCGCTGGCTGACGTTGCTGGATGACTGAACTCGCGACCGAAGGCCACAACGGCAAGACCGCGCACAGCCGGCAAGCCCGTCTTCGTTAGCGTTGCGCCCTTCTGTTTAAAACCGAATCATGAAGGCACCGTCACCTGTTGTCGTTGTCCCGTAATGTCTTCCGGGAACGCTTCCGGACGCGCCCGTGGCGATCAGGTCAAGCCCGCTTTCCGAGCGCCAACGGCGCGCCTTCATACCAGCCTGAGGCAGCGCCCCAGGAAAGGCGGCATTGACGGTTGAGCCCTGAAGGGGCGTTTCATGACACGGGCCTTTGGCCCTGCCTGAAATTCTGATCAAAGCACACTGAACAGCCTTAATGCTGTGATAGGCTGAAACCAAACATGCCATGGCAAACATCATGATCCCCATTACGCAATAACGCCCAATGGCAACTTTTCCGCTTCGCCGGTATAGTGTTTCGCCTTAGTCAGGCTGCGTCAGAAGCTGATACCGTTATGGTCAACTGAAAAAAGGGGGAGGCTTTCTGTTGGTTACCCAAAAAATCAGGCATTGGCTGTTCCGGCATCCAGAGCGCCGTTTTCCGTTTCAGAAACCGCCCCTGCGGGTTGCCGCACAGGGGGTGGATGAACGACTCGAAGAAGAGATGGGCACATTTTCCTTGTTTGTTGCCGCCTTGATGATTGCACCGCTGGCATTTGTCGTCCTCGTACTTGTCGAAGTATTCAAAAATGGCATGAACGCGGGCATTTCATCCGCCATCACTTATCTGGTCGCGTGGCTTGTCTTGGCCGTCTTCTTCCTGCCTTTTATTTGGAGAAAAGTGCGGGCCATGCGTGACCTGCACTTGGGCCTTATGGCCGAACGCCTCATCGGGCAGACCTTGGAGCAAACCCGCGCCTGGAACTGCGCGGTCTTTCATGACCTTGTCATTGACGGCGCCAGCGGCCGGTTCAACATCGACCATCTGGTTATTGGCGACCGCGGAATTTTCGTCATCGAGACCAAAGGACGTTCCAAACCGCGCAAAGGGGAACCGCGCGTAAAATTTGATGGTAACCGCCTGACCTTTGCAGACGGTTTGATAACGGAAGACCCCCTCCGCCAGGCAGCCGCCAATGTGCAATGGGTTCGACACCGCCTGTTCCAGCTTGTTCGGGAAAAGCCCAGCCCCGCCTGCCGGCTGACCGACGAACTACAACTTCCGGTCATACCGGTCGTTGCCTACCCCGGCTGGTACGTGGACTTCAGCGAAGCCAAGGCGTGTGGCAGCAAGACACTGGTGACCAATGAAAACCTATTGCTCGGCTGCCTCCAAAGTTGTCCACCGGTTTTGACAAAAGAAGAAACCACCGAATTGATCGAGGTTCTGGACGCCAGCTTGAGGAAACAACGCAAACATTTGGTGGAAAACCCGCAGCACCGGGGGTGCTTTCTTGGCATATAAAATGAACCGCATGCATGCAATCTGGACCGTGGCACTGGGGTGTGCCCTGGCGGTGTTCGCCCCGGTGGCGCATGCCGTGACGCGGACGCTCGTCGTCGACGACGCGACGGGAACGGTGCTCTGCCGTGACGGTGACTGCGCGGCGCGCGTTTCGCCCTGCTCGACCTTTAAGATCCCGCTGGCCCTGATGGCGGCGGACGCCGGGATCATCACCGGACCCCATGCGCCACGCCTGCCGTACCTGCCGCACTATTCCGCGGTCATGCCGGCGCACCAGGCCGACACCGACCCCACCTCGTGGATGCTGAATTCCGTGGTGTGGTACTCGCAGCAATTGACGCCGCGCCTGGGCGAAGCGGCGTTTGCGCGGTATGTGGTCCTGTTCGCCTACGGCAACCAGGACGTGTCCGGCGATGCCGGCCAGCACAACGGCCTGACCCAGGCATGGCTGGGGTCGTCGCTGCTGATCTCGCCCGACGAGCAGGTCGCCTTCTTGCGCAAGGTGCTCGGGCATCAGTTGCCGCTCAAGCCCCAGGCCGGGGTGCTGCTGGAGCAGATCGTGCCGGTCTATCCAGCCGCCGGCGGCTGGACGGTGCATGGAAAAAGCGGCAGCGGTTTCCGCCGCGACGCCGCGGAGAACACCGCGCCCCCCCGCAAGCTCGGCTGGTTTGTCGGCTGGGCGGAGAAAGACGGGCGGCGCCTGGTCTTTGCCCGGCTGATCCTGGATGAAACGGAAATCGCCGCCTGGGGCGGCGTGCGCGCCCGGGAGAGCCTGCTGCAAGACCTTTCCCGCCTGGCGGCAGGGAAGCAATAGGCCGCCCCGGCCTGCTCCCCGGCGCCCCATCACGGGCGACCCGCCCGTGCCTACAGGAACGAAGATAGCCGCCTTCCTGTAGGAGCGTGGTTGCACCACGCTCGGCGCCCCGCCCCGCACCGCGCCCCGGCCTGCTACGCCGGTGGCCCCGATGTATTGCGATAGCATGAAAACAAACGTTCAACATTGAACACTCAACGTCCAACGTTGAATCATCCACGTTGGATGTTGAACGTTGAATGTTGAACGTTGAATGTTCAATGTTCGGTTCGAATGTTCGAGCGCGAGCGCCGCTGCGCTGAGCGCGAAGGGCCGGCGGTGGCTTTTTTCGCGCTCGCTCAACGGTTTTGTTGCCGGCGGCGTTTTCGCCGGTACGTTGTTGCCGTTATGGATGCCAAGACACTTCCGCCGGTCATCGCCGGCCATGAACCGGTTCTCCACGCCCAGGCACACTCCCCCGGCTGTGCCCAATGCCGCGCCGCCGTGCCGGCCGGCGCCCTGGTCCGGCCGGCGGCGAACCGGGGCGTGCTGTGCCTGGAGTGCGCGGATCTTGGCGGCCTGGAGTTTCTGCCGTCCGGCGACGTCACCCGGCGGGCGCAGCAACACTCCCGGCGCTGGGCGCCGGTGGTGGAGTGGAACCGCCGCCGCAAGCGCTACGAGCGCCGGGGCACCCTGGTCGAACCCGCCGCCCTGCGGCAGGCGGTTGCCGCCTGTGCCGCCGATGCCGGCCGCCGGGAAGCCAAGCGCCAAGCCGACGGACACCGGCGGGAACGGGAGGAACTCCGCTACCGTGCGGAGTTCGCCCAAATGATCCAAAAATTGTTCCCCGGCGCCCCCGACGACGTGGCCGGGGAAGTGGCCGCCCATGCCTGTGAGAAATCCAGCGGCCGGGTCGGCCGCTGCGCCGCCGCCAAGGATTTCTCGGAAAAGGCCGTCACCCTGGCCGTCGTCGCCCATGTCCGCCACTTGGAAACCAGCTACGACCGCCTGCTGGCCATGGGCTACAGCCGGGAGCGGGCGCGCGAGCGCATCCGTGAACGGCTGCAGGACGTCCTGGCCGCCTGGCGCCGCCGGCCGGCGGCCCCGCGTTCCCCCGCCGCCCCGCCGCCGCTGCCCCCCCTGTCCACCGGCAACGCCACAGGCCGGCCACCCGCCGCCCCGCCGCCGTTTTTCTTGGAATAACACGGCGCGCCGTCATCCACCCCACATGCCACCCAACGTTTTTGTCGGGGTCGGTATCGGCATCGGTATCGGTATCGAAAAAAACTCTCCGCCCCTTAACTCATCAAACCCCCAAGGCCAGTCGATCCCGATTCCGATACCGATTCCGATACCGACAACCATGTCATCACGCCGCCCCATAGGTGTACCGGCACGTCTCCAACAGCACCCGCGCCCGGCATGTCATCCCCCCCACATGCCACCCAACGTTTTTATCGGGGTCGGTATCGGCATCGGTATCGGTATCGGTATCGAAAAAACTCGCCGCCCCCTCGCTCATCAACCCCCCAAGGCCAATCGATCCCGATTCCGATCCCGATTCCGATACCGACAATCATGTCATCACGCCGCCCCATAGGTGTACCGGCACGTCTCCAACAGCACCCACGCCACCCCCCGGTCAAAGCGGCCCATCCACCCACCGTCCGCCTGGCCGCCCAATGAGGTTGATTGTCCCCTGGGTTGCCTCTATATTTATTTCATGGGTAGGTGGCAAAAGTTGATCGACCAGATCCTTTGCGGACACAATGACGCCAATGTGTCCTTCAACGACCTCTGCTCCCTGCTGGAACGGTTGGGATTTGTCCGCCGAACGCGTGGCAGCCATCAGGTGTTTCGAAGGCCGGGCGTCGTGGAACTGATCAATCTTCAAGAAGACGGCTCCAAAGCCAAACCGTATCAAGTCCGGCAGGTTCGCGATATCATCATTTGCTACCATTTACGTGACAAGGGCTAGACCTATGGACCGGTACGAAATCATTATCTATTACAGTCACGTGGACGAAGCCTATATCGCCGAGATCCCCGAACTTCCCGGTTGCTCGGCGCATGGTGCGACCTACGAAGCCGCCCTGGCCAACGTCCGCAACGCCATGGCCCTGTGGCTGGATACCGCCAAAGAGTTTGGCGATCCCATCCCGGCCCCCAAAAACCGGCGTCTGGCCTTTGCTTGACAGGAGTGGAAGCGCCCGCTTCCTGTAAGCACATGGTTGCCCCACGCCCGGCATCAGGCCGGGCCAGGAAACGGAGCGGCCGAGAAGTCGCTGACCAGCGCCGTGTAGTTGCCCTTGTGCCCCGCCGCCACCTCCTCAGCGGTGTGGAACGCCGCCCCATAGGTGTACCGGCACGTCTCCAACAGCACCCGCGCCAACCCCCGGTCAAAGCTGCCCATCATTCCACCTCCCGCCTGGCCGCCGCCGCGCGCCGCGCCCGGCATGTCATCCATCCCACACACGCACACCAACGACCATTAAACACGCATTAATTACGAAGCTACGCCTCAACTTATCTCCATTATTTCACAAGATGTGCCTGATTGCGGAGGTGTGACCCCCATTTTTCGGCACATCACACCGTAGGTTATAAAGAAATTGAACTTCCGGTTTTTTTTGCGGATAAATTTTAAGCGTAAACGGCATCCCCTTAGCCCATTTTCCCCCCATAAATACCCGCTATTTTTTGGATTTTCCCGCACGGTGGTTTGTTGCTATCTTATTGAAAAAGCGCCATTATCTCGTGAGCTGGAATGAACCCACCCATGAAACCGGGAACCTCCTTTAAAATTTGCATATTATGTAAAACTAGTTTATTATTAAAAACGGCGGCTTCCCGTTGTCTTGCTTGGGGGTGCGTACGGCAATTGCGCCTAGACAACAATATTGTATTGGGCTAAGCAGATAAAACCGTGAAGGAATGCGAGACATGAAAATAGACGCGAAGACTGCTTTACGCTCTGTGGAGAATCTACTGACGGCAATCGGTGGCAGCGGCGTCAATGCCCTCACGGAAAGCGGTATGTTCGTGATGGTCGACGAGAGTTACAGCACGGTGACGCCTCAAGAAGTCAAAACAATGATGGCCAATAGCCCACTGACGGCCAGCATCGCTAAGCGTCTTAGCGTCCCTCAAGAAATCAAAACAATGATGGCCAATAGTCCACCGCGTCCGCCGACCATAAAAATGTTGGCGGATGAACTTGGAGACTGTGATGATTTTGCCCTCCACCTAAAGGCCGTCATGGCTGCGCGTACTCGGCGGGATAACATGATGAATGGCACCGACACCCCACCCCCTGCTTTCGGAATCATTTTTTCACAGGACCATGCGCTAAACGTCTTCGTTACGACAGACGAGAGAGGAGGTATCTATACTATGCTGTCAGATGCAAGTGACCCTAACCGACCAATCACCGCCGACCCAAATAAAGCAACCCAAATGTTGAAGACATTACCTGTGAGGATTGTCTACATGTAAGTTAACCAAAATCACTAAGGAACAAGAAATTATGAAAACTACAACTACCCTGATCGGCGTTAGTGCTGTATTGGTGCTGGCGGGATGTACGTCCTATCTTACCGTACGTCCTTGTGCCCCCCCTACGGGCGAAGCGCTCAACGTCCATACCGGTCTCGTGTACTATCTGCCAAAGACACTGATCGACGTCAAAGTAACCTATTCAGTCTACGAGCAAACCACTTGGCAGGCAGATGTTCACGGCAATGCAATCAAAGCGAATAAAGAAGGCATCGTTGCTCCAGAAAAGTCGCAGAATGTGATTGACCTCGATACTCCTCCAGAAATCACCCTCGTTACTATCCCAGACATGAAACTTGGTTTCGCTCTTGACCCTACCGAAATGGTGCGGTTTGGAGTAGGAATCAAGGAAGGCCATTTCGAGGTCAACGAAGACGGAATGTTGATAGGGGCAGGTGTCTGTTTTCAGGACAAATCCCTAGAGGTTGCTCAAGGGGTTCTTAAGGCTGGTATTGCAGTTGCCAAGTTAGCGGCGGTCGCGATAACCACAAAAACAGTGCAAGAGCGTAAACTCGTGAAACAGGTGGTCGTTCGCAAGACGCTAGACCTATCGGATCTTGTTGTCAAGACCGGCAACGACTACGTCTACAGTTTTGAAGCTGACGCGAGGCGATACTTGGGACAATATGCCCCACCTGGGGTCTATGTTCCCAAGGCCGAACTCATAATCACATTACCAGAGACTTATAAAGCCAATGCATCAGCAACCTCAAAAGATGTGGTGGCTATCCTGAATCCGAAAAACAAGGATTGTGTTCATGGGATTGTGTCGCGCATCCCAGCAATCGCGCGCGTGCGGTTCGCGGTGGAAGACTTGCTTGTGGCTGACTCTTATCGGCCGTTTGCTCAAGTCGGGGGATTTGCTTTCGCACCAATCTCATCACGGCGTTTCACCGAATATACAACAGGCGTCACGGTTTCACCTACTCGTGGCAGCATCACGCAGTTTACCATTAATGTAACAAGCGCGGCATCAGCATTGGCCGCATCCAGTGAGACCATGGGCGAGGCAATCGAAACAACCGTGCGAGACTTCAGAACAGAGCAAATGAAAGCTGAAGCAGCGCGCCTGAATGCAGAGGCCGACCAGATCAAAGCGCGAAAAGCGTTGGAGGACGCCAAGAAGCCATAGGTAGTTGCGTCACGAGGCGCGAGGGGTCCATGGCCGTCATCTCCTTTTGATGTTTGGATCTAGACTACCCAAAACATCAAGGCGATGACGGCCTTCTCAATTTGTGCGCAATTTCTCGTACTTTATCCCAAAATTTCAAATTTCCTGTTCTTGGACGTCACCACTGTTCTTGGCAGGTTTATTCCCCAAATCCCTCCGGGTCTGTTGTGTTGAAACCCTTTATTGGTTTGTTCTTTCCTTTGAGTTGATAATACTTATCCTTGTAAAGATTGAACATGCAAAGATCAATCGGCGTCACCTCTGATGCGTTAATGCTCTTGACAACACCGCCTGCTTCAAGAGCTGCGGCCACCAACTCCGAGCAGAAGAACGCTGAGAAATCCTCGACATTGTAGGTCAATTTGCCGAGGAGAGGAACAGCATCCAGCGCATCGAGCGCCGACCTGACTGCTTGCGGCGTATCATAGGGTTTGTGCTCCTGATGCAACAGGAAGTCATAAAACTTCTTGAAGTTCAACCGGGAGCGACATACTTCGGATAAAGGAAGCCACCATATCTCACCATCGTAGGTGGCCAAGCGATCACTGAGCCTGCTGATGCTAATACCAGAGAATCCGTTCAACGATGTTGACTCGATGATTTGATTGAAGAATCCCTCCTGCGGCTTATCCTCAATCAACAACTGCGATTGGAGGATGACGCCAACATGGGATACCCCCGACCGTGTGGCCCATTTGATCACCTCTGAGAACTGGCCTTTCCCAGAGAATGCAATAACATCTCCCGGTTGCATCTGGTCACGAACGTTTTGGTAGATTGCCTTACTCAATTTCATATTGATTCGTTCCTTTCTCTTGATCACTTGCACGCTCTACGAAGTGCTCATGCCCCAGGATAGGATCAATGTTTGGCACCATCCACCTTTCTTGTTGTTGGTTGCTTTCACGCCCGAACAATGACGCTCTCGGGCAACAAGCTTGCGAGCCGTACCGAGCAACGCCTAGCTAGACTTGCTCCGTGGCTATTGCCAGTAAACTCAAGATTTCCTTTACGGTCTTGACGACTGGTGAGGCCATACCAGCACAGGTCTTGGCCGCTTCGATCAATCCCTCTCCGCTCAACTCATACCATTTCCGCCTTGGTTTATCCCGCGAGACTTCCGCAACGAAGGTCGAAAGATCCTGTGTTACTTGACTTGTAGTCTCCTCGGAAAGTTGCTTGGTCATCTGCTCTACATGCTTGCACAACTCCTGCAACTTGGCCCGGAGTTCTTGATCGGATGTGTCTTTCGCCCGGTTGAAACTATCGTGAATCGAACCTGCAACAACGAACTCATGTTGAAAGGTGTTGCCGTTGCCGACGGACACTCGCGGCCCGTGAGTGATGCTCTGGTCCCGCGCATCCACCATGAGGTTGACCTCTCGCCTGAGTTCGTTGCGGTCCCGCGTAAGTTCAAGGAAGCCCGACCGACCGGACAAACCAAGGATCTTACCGTTGAGGCCGTGCAACTCGGCGAGAAGTCCACGAAGTTGGTCTGCACTATGGCCCGCCCTTGTTCGGGCGGCGGACAGTTGGCCCTCGTCGGCTTTATCAAGGAGTTGGCTGATCTCATGGGCGGTATGCTGCATCAGCATAACTATTCGCCCCTCACGCTCTTCGATGAGCCCAAACACGCCACGCCACTCATTGAAACCAGAGAGTCCCCTTACAGATGGTTTGATGAACTCGTCAAAGTTCTCCCGGAGGTGTTTGAGTCGGCTACATATCTCTGCCGCATCACGGTAGTAACTCCGAGCCGTGAGAAGCTCGACACGCTTTCTGAGTTCAATGAGTCGTCCGGCTCCTAACTCCGACTGATCAAGGTACTGAATATCGAGCATCAAAGTTAGCACGTCCTGGAAAGCCTGTTCAACGACCTGTATGACCTGGGATACAAACGCGAGGACGCGACGAACTTCCGCATCGCCCAGACGATTCTCTCCGGCCGTTGTCACGACCATGCCGGTGAGGTCGTGAACCAGTTGTGTCAGTTCCGTGTCTCTTTCCATGACTATTTCCCTTTCTTTCAGCTCGCCCAACATAATAGCAAGGAGTGGAAGGAGTGCCCCTCCGCAATCGTCTTCACCTCATCAAACAACCGGTGATTATGCCGATGGTCCATATCCCCCGGGAGCTTTCCTGCCCTGCCCCCGCACCTGTTTTTCCAGCAACGCGGTGATCTGGTTCACCTCATCCGTGGAGAGGGCGTCCGGCTTTTCGTAGCGGAGATAGGCGCCGAACTGGCCGGGATTGAGCACCCACACGGATGAGTTTGCGCAGTTCCTACGAACGTACCAGCCGGGGTAGAAGACGACCGGCTGCACGAAATATTTCCGGCCGGTCAGGGACTGGATCAGGCGCGCCAGTTCCTTGGCAATCGCCACCGACTGGATGAGCGGGTCGCGGTCCGGCTTGAAGCCGTTGACGGTGACGCATTCGCCGTCGTACACCACGTCATGCATGCCGCGAGCCGGCTTGGCGTGGGTCTTGGTCTCAATGGCGTAAATGCCGGTGGGCCCGATCACCGCGTGGTCGAGATTGAAGCCGTCAAAGACGATGTCGTGAATCAGGTGGTACCCCTTGGCAATGAAGGGGGTCAGGGACTCCGCCACCGCCTTTTCCCCATCAAGGCCCAGCCACAGGTTGCGCATGCCGCGCCGGGCGCGCCACACCCGGATGACGGCAATCAGGGTGACAACCAAAGCAATGGCCAGCCAAAGAAACGGTTTGGGCGGGCTTGGCCTGAGCCAGTCCAGAAACTGCAAGGCTGCTAAAATCCAAAAGACGGCACACCCGAAGATGTATGGGACCAGCACATCGTAACGCAACCGGTCGAGTTCTTCGCCCAACGACTCGCCGGGCAGGCGCAAGGCCGGTTCTTTGATCGGCGACTTGGTCCCCGTTTTGTCCGCGCAGTTGAACGCCCCCATGGCGCTCCCCCTCCTCTCACCTTTGCCAACGTGTCCCTTTTCGATTCACCGCGACGCCACGACGGGCACGACGACAAATCAAAGAGGGCCGGCAATTTCCCCAAAAATCACCGCACAAGGCGGTGAATATGATGGCGGTTGGGAAAAAAGGCAAGTCTGTTTTTTGGCGGAGTCCGCCGGCCGGGGCATGGGGGAATGAATCGCCACGGGGCCCCGGCCTGCCCCAGGTATGGCCACAAGAGGCACAAGAGCTACAAAAAAATGCGATCCAATTAATTTTCAACAAGTTGCGGTTTTACGTCTTGTGCCTTTTGTGCCTCTTGTGGCTATTTTTTGCCCGGCCATTAGCCTCACGCGGAGACGCGGCGGGCGCAGAGAGTAGGGATGCCGGATCAGCTTCGTGCCTTCGTGGCTTCGTGTGAGGCCTTCGGCGGTGCGGTTCGCGCCGAGCTGGGGCTCGGCGGTCCCAGGGGGCGGCGGGCCGGCGGGGTTCTCCGCGGACTCCGCGGCTCCGCGCGAGATGCCGTCACCGGCCGCCGGCGGCATGCGCACGGCCAGGCGGGGCGCGCGTCACCCGGCCGGTGCCGCCGGCACCGCCGTGCATTTGAACAGGTAATATTTGAGGAACATCCGGAAGGAATCGGTGCCGGTCACGGTGAACACCTTGCTCGTTCCCGGCAGGGTGCCGACCCGGTCGATGATCGCACGGATGTCACGCGGGCCCAACTGATAGCGACTGGCCAGTTCATTTGACGGCACCGGGACATCATGAAGATGGCGCGGTTTCGGCGTGACAAAGCCGCCCGTGGCGAGCATGGCGGCGATTTCCGCGGGGGTGAAGAACGCCTTGGTCGTGCGCATCAGCGCGTAAAGCGCATTGATGGCGGCCGTCTCCCGGGGCGAGGCGAAGGCCAGCGTCTGGTGCAGGAACAACTCTTTTTCCTGCAGCTGGCGGCGGAGATGCAGGAGGAACGGCAGGTGGTCCGCGGCCTGGTAGTAATGCAGGACCGAGCGCATGACCAGCATCAGGCGGCCGCCGTCCTTGAGCGCCATGTCGCGGGTAAACTTCTCGGCAGGCACGTTGAGGCATTCCAGCCCCCGGGCCTTGGCGGCCGTGAGCTGGTCGGGCGAGGCATCCACATTGATGAGCCGGGGGGTGCCGCCCAAGTCGCGCTTGGCGAGCTCGCCCAACACAAAGCCGGAACCGCCCCCCAGGTCGACAACCGCATCCGGCCGGTGCCGCCGCACGGCGGCGGCGATCGTTTCGACAAACGGCGCCGCCATCACCGGATTGGAAAAATAACCGCCGTGGATGGCGTCCCATTTCTTGCCGTAGAACCGGGATTCCAGCTTCTGCCAACCCGCTGTTGCCATTGATGCTCCCGCTCCCCCTTCGCCACCCGCATCTGTTCTGCCGGCAGGACGAACGCCAACCGGAGAAATTAATATACACCCGGCGGTACGGCACACGCCGAGCTGGGGCTCGGCGGTCCCAGGCGGGTTTCTCCGCGAACTCCGCGGCGCCGCGTGAGAATCGAGGATCGAGCGCGAGCGCCGCTACGCTGAGCGCGAGCGCGAAAAAGGGGGGTGCCGGCGGCCCACTAATCCCAAGCGTCCCAATGGTCCCAGCTTTCGCCTGCCGGCCAGGAAGACGCGCCCTAGATGTCTCACGCGGAGGCGCGGAGATGAGGCGAATTCATCCCTATTCCCACGCTTTTTCGTTTTGCGGATTCCACCGGCCGCCCCTGTTGCCTCAATCATGGTTTGTTGCGTGGGGGCGGCCGGCGGAATCCGCAAAAGCACAAAAAGGTTTGACGGAGGGTTTGGGAACCGCCTTTCCTAAAAAGGGGGTTCCCAAGCCAGGCGGCGCAGGGTGTCGAGGATCAGGGGGACGGTGCGCGGCCAGTTGGGGGGCACTTCCTCGCTGAGTTCCAGGCAGCAGCGGGTGCCGCCGGCGTCGCGCACGGTTTGGGTGATCCGGGCGGCGAGCTCGGTGTCGGACAGGCTGTCCCAACTGAGCGTGGGGTGGATCCAGAAGAACTTGTCCGGCCAGGCGGCACGCGCCTGGGCGATGGTCAGGTCGCCTTCGGGGGGCGGGGTCAGGGAGTCGAGGCCGTGGAACGGCAGGCGGGCAATGGCGTCGGCAATCAGGCTGAGCTTGCCATCGTAATGGACAATGAGTTTTTTGTCGTCGCCAAGAATCTCAAAGATCTTCTCGTAAACCGGAACCAGATGAGTGCGGTAGAGCCGGGGCCCCATGGTTTCGATGCTGAGGTTTTCCCACAGTTTGAGGTAGCCGGCCCGTGACGGCCGGGCGAGGCGGAAAAGCTGGAAGAGCTGGTCGTTCATCTGCGCCAGCAGGTCGAGCAGCTCGGGGGTGTCACTGGCAATGTCGAGGGAGAACTGTTCGAGCCCGGCCAGATCAATCTGCACCACCTGGAACGGGGTGCGGGTGAAGCCGAGCTGGCCGAAGGCGCCGAACTGCCCCAGGGTGATGCCGCCCTCCCCCACGCTCTGCTCCGAGGCCGCGAACGCGGTTTCATCCAGGGTGAAAACAGCGTCCTCAAAAGCGCGCCGGGCGATCCGGTAATCCTCCGGCGTGCGGATGAAGTGCTGCTGCTTCCAGCCGTCGAGATAATACTCGTGGAGCTCGCCAAGGTCGGTGATCCAGCGGACGTCCCGGCGCGGCCGGCCGTTGTCCACGGACTCGGACTCGACAATCTGCAGATGCGGATAGTGGAAGCGGATCAGCGAGGCGTGATTGATCCGGCCGAGCCCCTGCTGGAAGAGGCCGGTCCAGTCGATGGCACGGTTCTGAATGAACCAGTCATAGGCCAGGTAGACCGGCGGCGCGGGCTGGCCGGCCAGGGCGCGGAGCAGGTTTTGGCGGATGGTCATGGTTGCCCTTCAGGAACTTGCATGTTTATCTGGCGATGCGGAAGAACGTCGCAACGTTACGGAACGTCCCAGGCAGGCACGATTGCCTGCCTCACGTTCGGCTACACTTCCGCGCCGAGCTGGGGCTCGGCGGTCCCAGGGACGGCTTGCCTGCCGCGACAGACAGGAAAAAGGTTTGAAATGGGATGGGGCGCCGGGGAAGGGAAAAACGTTCCTCAAAAGTTTTTCCCTTCCCCGGCATTCCCAAGCGTCTTCCGAACGTCCGCCTTACCAGGAGGCGGGGGCGTCGCCGAAATCGGGCACGGGCAGGACCTGGCCCTCTTTCAGGGCGGACTCATGGGCGATCAGCCCCGGCACGAGGTAGCGGGCCGCCTGCCAGACATTGGTGGGCGGCAGCTGGCGGTTGACGCAGGCCTTGACGAAGTCGTCGACGAGGAACTGGTGGGAACCGCAGTGGCCGTTGGGCAGGCCCCGGAACGCCTTGGGCAGCCGTTCGACGGGATGCACGGCGGAGGCGCAGAAGAAGGCGGCATCGGAGGGGGCGAGCTTGGCCATGTCGCCCTCGACCTCGTCAACGGCCATCTGGCGGCCTTTGAGCAGCTCGGTGAGGTCGGTCATTTCCTCGGTCTTCTTGGTCACCCAAACGCTGCCGTTGGCCTGGAGTTCAAAACTGCCGAGCGTGCCGTAAATACTGCCGCGCTCGCCGGGCCCGGAATAGCCGACACGGCGGAACTCGTTGATCCGGCAGACACTGCCGTCGGACATGCGGAACAGCGCGCTCTCGTCGCTGAACACATTGTCCCACAGGTTGACCCCGCGCCGGTACAGGCCGTCCTCATGCTGGTCGGTCACGCCCAGGCAGGAGACCTGGGTCATGTGGGCGCCGGTGACGGAGACGATCATGCTGGTGGAGTGGGTGGGGTAATGCATCGGCGGGGAGCCGGCGTACTTTTTCCAGTCGTCGCCACCGCGCCACTTGAAGACGTCATACAGGCCGTGGTCGAAGTCGTGGTAATACTCGCCCTCGGCATAGACGATGCGGCCGAAATCGCCCTTGCGGAAGCGATCGCGGCAATAGATGGATTGGGGATAATAGTAACTGGTTTCGCCAACCATGTAGATGCGGTGGGTCTGCTCCACGGTCTTGACCAGCTCGGTGATCTGTTCCATGCTGATGGCGGAGGGCACGGCGGAATAGACGTCCTTGCCCGCCTTGAGCGCCTGGACGGCCTGGGGCCCGTGCATCCAGTTCTGGGAATAGATGGCGATGGCGTCGACCTCGCTTTCGCAAAGCTTTTCCAGGGACGGACAGGTGCGGGGCAGCCCGAACTTGTCCGCCTTCGCCTGGAGCTTGGCGGCATCGAGATCGCAGAGGACGATGCCGTCCACCAGCGGATGCGCCTTGAACAAAGGAATGAAATTGTCGGCAAAGGCGCCGACCCCGCAAATGCCCAGCTTGATGCCCATGCTGCCACTCGACCTCAGTATGGAGGAGACTCCCGGCCCCGGCGTCCGTTCCGCGCAGAACGGCCCGCCGTGCGCCTTGCTTCAATCAAAACTCAAGATAGCGCAATTTTACGCAATTACAAACAACCACCGCTGCACGGGTGTATGACAATTGCATTGATTGGGAACCCCCTTTTGAGGAAAGGCGGTTCCCAAACCCTCCGTCAAACCTTTTTGTTGCCTTTAAAACGCGGATGGCGATTCCGCCACAAGCCGTTCTGGCAAACGGTCGCATCACCGAGTGGGGGCTTGTGGCGAAAGCGCCCTCCGGTATTTAGGAAACAAAAGTTTTAGGAAGGGGCTTGGGGATCACCCTTTTGCAAAAGGGTGGCCCCAACATCATCCGACACAACCGTCATGCCCCCAGCGCCCGGAGGGCGGTTGCAATGGCGGTCCGGGCGGAATAAGGTTGGCAATGGCGGCCGCGGTATGGTGCGGTCCGGGAGGCGTCCCATGAAAAATATCGGGTTATGCCTGTTGCTGGGTGTCCTGTGCGGGTGCGTGCGGATTCCGCCGGGCACCGAGGCGGTGACGGGGTTTGAGGTGCAGCGCTATCTCGGCACCTGGTATGAGATCGCGCGGCTGGACCACATCTTCGAGCGCGGCCTGACCCACGTCAGCGCCGAGTACAGCCTGAAGCCGGACGGCAGCCTGCGGGTGGTCAACCGCGGCTTCGATCCCAAGGAAAACCGGTGGAAAAGCGTTGAAGGCCGGGCGTCTTTCGTGGCCGGCCCCGGCCAGGGCCGGCTCAGGGTCTCCTTCTTCCGCCCGTTCTATGGCGGCTACAACATTCTTGCCCTGGATGAGCGCGACTATGGCTATGCGCTCGTTTGCGGCAACAGCCGCGACTACCTGTGGATCCTGGCCCGTCAGCCCACCCTGCCGAAAGCCGTGCTGGATGACCTCACCCAACAGGCAAAAGCACTGGGCTTCAATACCGACGCCCTGATCCAGGTGCGGCAGGGCGCCCCGGCGACCACTGCCGCCCCCGCATCGGAATCCCGCCATAAATGACCGAGAGTCAGGGGTGACCGGTGGGCGTTCCCAAACTGAATTTAATTTCGGTTTTTGGGTTCCAGGTTGCCGGGGTGTTCCCCCAGCAGTTGTAGCGTCCGGAGGACATCCGTCCACTTCAGTCCCGTGCCCTGCAGGACCGGCGCCAAAGCGTCCCGGTCAAGACAGGCCCCCTGGAGCCGCCCTTCCCGGAACAGCCGCGCCAGTGTTTCCCTGAGCCGGGGATTGGCGGCCAACAGCGCACAGACCCGTTCATCCCGGTCGCGCTGCAACTGTTTTTCCTGCGCCGCAAGATCCTTGTGCATTTGGGCGAACTTGGCGTTCCAATCCGTCCGCGCCCGGGCCTGCTGCTTGGCAAACTCTTCGGCCACCGGATTGAGTTCGGTTGCGGCCTTCACCAGGGCGGCCAATTCTTCCGGGGTCCATTCACGGGGTGTCATCTTCACGAAATAGCCGTCCACGCGGGACGGTGCCGGCCGCTGCCCGGCCAGGGCCAGCACGGGCGTGCCGACCGTGTTCCAGGCCGTCCCCGCCACCGGCAAGGCGGTGCCGGGAACCGCCACTTCTGCCACCCCCTTGACCGTCGGCCAGGTGACCCCGACCGCCGGAACCGCCACAACGCCAATGGCATTCCCGCACAGGCCGACCGGCACCCCGGTGACCACCCGGAACGAACTCTCAACGGTCGCGGTGCACAAGGCCATCGGATAGGCGAAAATCCAGCCGAACGCCCGACGGTTGACGATCTGACTTGCCCCGCGGAAATGGTTGTACCAGGCCTTTCCCGCGCCCTTGATCCCCCAGCGCCACAGGCAGTCGCGGCTCGACCACTCCACCACCTCTTTGGAGGCGTGGTAGAGGTCGGCGTACGTCCGCTTCGCACCGTACTCGCCAAACGCCTCGCCCGCCCGCCCCCAATGCCGCCCCGCCATCGCCGCCATCGGCACATAGCCGGGGCAGACCTTGACGTTGTAGACGTTGCCTTGGGAGTCTTCCATCGTCCCGGTCCACAGCAAATCGCCGCGCTGCGACCAGTCCAGAAAATATCCCGCATCAGCCGCCGGCACGGCCCCCGCCTCCGCCCATACCCCGGGGGATACGCAGAAGGAAAAACCAACCATCGCGGCGACAACGGCAAAAACACGGTTCATGACACCCCCCTCTGGTTGCGGTTCGCCGCCCAAAATACACCCTCGGCGAACGTTTGACACCCGGATGATCCCCCCCATCAGGCGTCAAACAGCTTCAGGTAGGCTTCGGCCTCAGCCCACGTGCCCGCCCAAAAATGCCGCCATGCCGTCCGGGTCTGGTCAACATCAGGCTTGGATTCGAGTTCCATAACCCGCCACTTTTTCAGACCAGCCCCATTGCCGGGATGTCAGGCAACCGGAATGGGGCCACCCTGTTGAAATGGGGGTGTTCCCCTACGCCCCTTCCAAAATGTTTGTTTCCCAACCCGGCATAGCCGGAACCAAAACGAACATCGAACATTCAACGCTCAACATCCAACATGGACGATTTCGACGTTGGACGTTGAATGTTCGACGTTGAATGTTCTTGCAACAGATTTCACTCGTAAGATACTAAATGCCGGAGGGCGCTTTCGCCACAAGCCCCCACTCGGTGATGCGACCGTTTGCCTGAATGGCTTGTGGTGGAAGCGCCCTCCGCGTTTTAAAGCAGCAAAAAGGTTTGACGGAGGGTTTGGGAACCGCCTTTCCTGAAAAGGGGGTTCCCAACTCACCCGCTCATCCTCCGCCCTGGCGGGCGTTGCGGAACTGGCGCGGGGTTTGGCCGAGACTGGCCTTGAACTGGCGGGAGAGATGGAAGGCGTGGCAGAAGCCGGTCTGCACCGCGATCTCCTTCAACGTCAACCGGGTGGCGGCCAGCAGCAGCTTCACCCGTTCCAGACGCAGTTCCAGCGCCGCCGCGCGCGGCGTCCGGCCGGTCACGCTCCGGAACAACCGCGAGAAATGGTCCGGGCTCAGCCCCGCGGCGGCGGCCAGCGCGGCCACGCGCACCCGGCCGTCCCCCTGGCGTTGCATCGCGTGCAACGCCTCGACCACCATCCGTTGGTGCGCGGCCGCCGAACCGTCCGCCACTACGGCCCCCGCCGTCTCCGGCCCGCCGCCGGCGGCGGCCAGTTCCATCAGCAGCCCCTTGAGCAGCGTCGCCGCTGCTTGGACCACCCCCGTCTCCGCCGTGGCCGCCACGCCTTGGACCCCCTGCCGCGGCGTGCGCCCCGGCCGGGGCCGGCGCGGCCCCACCGCCCCCCAATGCCGCGCCCACAGCAGCTCCACCACCCGCCGGCAGACCGCCTCGGCAAACAGCGGATCCGGCGGCGCCAGCAAGTCCGGTGGCAACACGACGGCGGCGGGCAGCGCCTGCCCGTCCGTCCGCCGCAGGTCAAAGTGGATATAGGTCATGGCCAGGGGATTGGCCGGATCCTGGCCGGCCGGATAGCTCCGGCCCGGCTTCAGCCACAGCGCGCTGCCCGCCGCCAGCCGGGCACGCCGGCCGTCCACCACGATCCAGCCCGCGCCGCCAGTGATCACGATCAGGTCAAAATCCTCCGTGCGCCCGGACCACAACGGCTCCACCGGCACCCCCGGCGTCCAGCGGACCATGCCTGCCGGCCCCGGCACCACCTCAAGCGTGTCCCATGGCATCTGCATGCTGGAATGATATCGGCTTTTTGTATGTTTTCAAGGAAAGATATAATGGTCAAACCACGTAAACACATATATTTTTATGGCATCGCTGAAAACGGCCGGCCGGGCCAGGCGTCAGACATCTCCGACCTGTCAGACCTGTCCGACGCGTCCGACTTCCGGCCGGCCCCCTCAACCACCCCACCCCAGGCCCCCGCCGCCATGCCCCTCCACCTCCCCCGCCCCTGGCAGCTCACCGCTGCCGACCACCGCCGTTTGGAAGCGCTGTACGCGCGCTACCGCCGCCAGTGGGACACCCCCGCCGCCAGCTCACCGATGTTCGTCATCGACACCCCGGCACCGGTTGCCATCCCCACCTGGGAGGAGCGGCTGGCCGATCCCGCCCTTATGCTGCAAACTGAGCTGGACCTGCTCCGGCCACACCTGGAACTCGGGGACGACCAGGTGCCGACGGTGCGCGTCGAGTTCGGCACCGCCCAGGTGGCCGCCGCCTTCGGCTGCCGCCTGGTGATCCCCCCCAACAGCCAGGCCGCCGCCGCCAGCCATGTGCTAAACGCCGCGGAGGACGTGGCCCAGCTCCGCCTGCCCGGCCCCGACGCCGGCTGGTACGGCAAACTGCGCGAGTGGACGCAGCTGTGGCAGGAAGTCCTCCCCGACGGCCTGCACCTCCAGCACCCGGACATCCAGAGCGCCTTCAATACCGCCCACCTCATCCGGGGCAACGACATCCTCATGGATTTCTATGACGCCCCCGACGCCGTGGACCGCCTGCTGGACCTGGTGACCGATTACATGCTCCAGCAAACCCGGCGGCTGAACGCCATGATCGGCGCCGGCGGCGGCTGGTTCTTCGACTGGGGCGCGATGTGGCGCGGCGCGGCCCGGATCAGCAACTGCTCGATGCACATGATCAGCCCCAAGCTCTACCTCGAGCACGTCTATCCCCGCGATGTCCGCTTCCTGCGCGAGATCGGCGGCGGCCGCATCCACTACTGCGGCGCCACTCCGGTCATCCCCGAATTCCTGCAGATCCCCGGCCTCTCCGGCCTGGACTTTGACGCCAGTCTCCACGACCTGTGGACGGTGGCGGAACAGGCACCGCCCCAGGTCACGCTCTGCGTCGGCTTCGGCAACGGGTCCGCCGGACTCAACCGCCTGCTGGCCGGCGACTGGCCGCGCAAACGCAATCTCATCATCCGCACCCAGGCCGCATCCCCCGCCGCCGCCCGCACCCTCCTCTCCCGCCTCCGCCATTCCGTCCCCGGCGGCTGCGACTGACCGAGACCGTTGGGAACCCCCTTTTGAGGAAAGGCGGTTCCCAAACCCTCCGTCAAACCTTTTTGTTGCCTGAAACGCGGAGGGCGCTTTTAC
>JBAZJM010000007.1:0-35552 GCA_041651315.1 Lentisphaeria bacterium
TAGGAATCCAACGAAGGCAGACTTGATCATGGCGCGATCTGGTTTTTTCTTTTACTTGGGACTGCTTCTTGTCGGAGCTATACTCTACGCGCAGATCAAAAGGTTCTGAAAATCAGTAACACGCCGCGAACAGGACGCTACTCGGTACTGCTCGTATGCTCGCCGTCCGAGAACGCGGACGTTCGGCGTAAGACACCGCATGGGATATTCCAAAGTATACGTCGTTGTCTTGTTCGTCCTCCTGCTGGTGGGGGGCGTGCTGGTCTGGTACCACGCTCCCGCGCAGCTTGAAGCCATGGATGGCATGTTGTATTGCGCGTGCGGTTATTCCAAAGTGGCGTTCAAAGATGGAAAGATCACGATGGTCAAGTACCATCATGATACCATGAAATCAGGAGACCTGATCGGGCGATACACAATTAAGGGGCATGACGTTCAGTTAGAGGTCAACTTCAACGGCAAGGTTCGCGTCGTTCAATGCCGCATGGACAACATCGGCTTGCTTGCCCCTGCCGGAAGTACGGGGGAGTACCAAGCACTTAATAGCGAGTCCTTAAAATTATGGATTTACCGCCATTTGCACAAGCACCCATCCCCACCGTAGGAATTGTGGAGATGTGTCCTTTGCGCAGGCCAATGCCGGCACCCCGTTGATGTGGGCCGGCATGTTGCACCTTGCGTTTTGGGCACCGCGATCAATGAGTGAAACAACGAAGGACTTAGAATGAAATGGACACCATTGTTCCACGCAGGGAGGGCAAGCGGAAGATTCCGTTCAAACCGTTGCACCTGCTGGCGGGTGCTGCCGCGCTGGGCAGCGGCATGTATACGGGTGTAGTCGGCAGTCTCACGGTTTTTGTGTGGATCCATGACCGAGTGACGCCGGATGCGCTTCTGATCAAGAGTTCGATTGTTGGGGCGACTGTTACATTCGGCCTCATTTTGTTGACGGTATTCGTTGGGAAGAGGGAAAAGGGATGGAGAATTACCGTATCGGAGACCAACCGGCATTCCGACCCACGGCGTTTGTACTGAACAAGCGTGTCAAAGGGGCGTAGACAATCAATTGCCGTCTTTTCCGGCTGGTGATAGGGTCGGCCCCAAGCGGGAGGTAACTGCGGTTTCAGGGGAGGGGCCTGAGTTTTGCGATGGGACGCCTATAAGGTAGGCAACGGAGGAAAACGAGGGATCGAGTATCCTCGCGACTCGCCCCGCGCCAGGGAAATGACGGTTACAAAAGAGAGGAAGCGAATGTTGAAACTCAAGCTCAGGCATTTTCTTCTGTTGTCTTTGGCGAACCTGCTGGTGTGCTCTGGAGTGTGGTCCGCCGAAACACCAACGAAAACCGATTTCTCTGCGGAATACCTCAGGGGGAATGAGCAGCAGAAAGCGGAGATCCTCGCCAAACTCAGCACGCTGGGGGACGCGGGCCTGCCGGTTCTCCAACAGATTGGGGAGCAAGTTGTTTCACGGAAGTGCCGGGAGGTGCTCACGCTTGCCAAACGTCAAGAAGAGTATGGACGTGTCCTTGACGCCATTGCCCGGATCGGTACCGACCCGGCGGCTGACTACCTGCAAGCGCAAGCGGTAAGCCATAGCGATGATGCAATGCGGGCTTTGGCACGAACCGGAACCAAGGGGCTCGACCGCCTCCTCAAGCTGGCAGAGCAGACGGAGGCGTATCGGGAACCGCGGTTGGCTCTGGAGTTTCGCGAACGCATCTTCATTCCGTTCCCGAAGAAACAACAACGTCCGACCCTTGTGGCCAGCCGGGCTCGTGTAGCGCTTGCTTTTGTCTCAGATCCTGCGGCGGCCCCAACCTTGGGCAAATTGCTCGACCGGCCGGAGATGCGTTCCGCCGCGTTTCGGGCGCTTGCGGAGATGAAGGTGTCAGGTTTCGAGCAACCGGCGCTTCGCATCTGGCAGCAAGAGACCTCGCCTGCCGCCTTGAGATACCTGCTTGCGGTTGATCGGGCTAGCTATCTGCCGTTGCTTCAGAAACGGTTGACGGCACTGGACGATGAGGTCACACGCCTGGTAAACAACCTGGCGGATCTTCGGGCTCGAAACGTTCGTGATTTTGTGGGCGACGACACGGTTGTTCGGATCGTGTTTGAGTTGGGGGGTGACGAGGCCGCCAACGGCACCCTGGTCAAGTACATTGAATCCCCGTTGTGGTTGAGAAACGGCGCCGGCGAGCGAACCGTAGCCTTTGCCGTCATGGCATTGGGCCGAACCAAAACGCCAGAGGCAAAACAAACCCTGCTTCGCCTGCTCAAGGATGCCACTCCTGTCGACTTTATGTGCTATACAGGCGAAGTCCTCCCGATCGATTACTCTTACTCTTTCTTGCACTATGGGATGGACGGTTTGGGGCGCGGAAGAACCGTGCCGATGTTTGCCATCGCAACCACCGCCCTGCAGGATATGGGCGATCCTTCGGTGATTCCACAAATCGAGGAAGCGGCGGCATTGCAGGTGCCCCGGTTCAAGATCTCACAACGGAAATCCCGTGTCCAATGTTTTTTTGAGGTTGTCTTGATGGATCTGCGCGACAAGAATCCAAATTAATGGCGATGTAAAGTATGGCGTTTTTTTTGTGCTTCTTGTGCCTCTTGTGGCCATGAATAATTTGAAATGTAAGCAGCGTAAGGAGCTGTCAAAAAATAAATTGGACAAATTGGTCTTTGTGTGGCATATTCCGCTGGCATGCATACAGAAACTCTGTTGGCGAAGAAACTGTCGGCATTGCTGCCCCACTTGGATGAGCGTTCGCGGCGCCTGGTGGCGGCGTCCGAGGCGATGGCGTTGCCGCGTGGCGGCACATCGTTGGTGCGCCGTTGCTGCGGGATGTCGCGGACGACGATCATCGCGGGGATGCGCGACCTGCGCGACGGAGTTGTGCTGCCCGCCGGGCGGGTTCGCCGCGAGGGAGGCGGGAGAAAACGGTTCACCCAGAACCATCCCGGCTTCCAAGACACGTTGGATCGTTTGGTCAGCCCTTCAACGCGGGGCGACCCCGAGCGTGCCTTGCTTTGGACGTGCAAGAGCACGCGGAAACTGGCGGACGCGTTGGCCCATGGCGGGTTGGCTGTAAGCCACGAGACCGTGGCGCAGGCGTTGCGCGACGCCGGATACAGCCTGCAGGGGAACCGGAAGACCGAGGAGGGCAACCAGCATGAGGACCGGGATGCGCAGTTCATGCACATCAATGCGGTTGTGGGCGAGGAGTTGGCGAACGGCAGGCCGGTTGTCTCCGTCGACACGAAGAAGAAGGAATTAATCGGAAACTACGCGAACAAGGGAAGGCAGTGGCTGCCCAAGGGCGAAGCCAAACCGGTCAACGGCCATGACTTCGCGGCCCCGGAGGTGCCGCGTGCATTCCCCTACGGGGTGTACGACCTGGGCCGCAACACGGGGTTTGTGAACGTGGGGACGGACCATGACACAGCCGCCTTCGCCGTAGCCTCGATCCGTGGCTGGTGGAGGGCCGAAGGGCGCAGGCTGTATGCCGCCGCCACACGGCTGACGATTACGGCCGACGGCGGCGGCAGCAACGGGTGCCGTTTGCGCCTGTGGAAGATGGAGCTTCAAAAACTCGCTGACGACACCGGGCTGGAAATCGCCGTCTGCCATTTTCCCCCGGGCACCAGCAAATGGAACAAGGTCGAACACCGCCTTTTCTCATTCATCTCGTCAAACTGGCGCGGTGAACCCCTCAAGGACTACGAGACCGTCGTCAGCCTCATCGCCCGGACTACCACGGCCAAGGGACTCAAGGTCACCTGCCGTCTTGATCGCCGCCGCTATGCCGTTGGAACTAAAGTCTCCGCCCGTGAGATTTCCACGGTCAACATCATACGTGCCGAGTTTCACGGAGAATGGAACTACACGATTCGGCCATCCATAACAGCGACACATTGACCATGTTATTTATTGACGCGTCCTAACTCCAGGTATAGGTCTGCCACGCGGCGTTGACCGATGACAGGTCCAACGTCACTTTGCCCACTTCGCCGTTTTTGTGGATTCCCACGGCCAAGACGGGCACCGTGGAGGTCTGGTTCGGCACCGTGCGCAGCTTGAACGCCACCTCGTACGTGTCGCCCTGAATCAGGTCAATCCCATTAATGGCCTGGCCGATGATCCTGGTGCCGCCGTTGTACAAATCGAAGGCCACGGCGTAAGGACTGCTATTGACCACCGTGCTTTTTCATGGTTTTTTCCCTTCTGTGATCGTCCGTGTGTGTTTCCTGCGTCCCAGTGCCTCTTTGCCGACCCAAACCATCCGTTTTCCTTGCCGTCACACCTCCTTTCGCAACCGGTACGGTTTCTCGCCGGGCGACGCCGTCGAGGCGCGCACCACCAGCCCACCATCAAGCACCACCCGCGGGGGCAGCGGGCGCCCCTTGAGCAGCGCCAGCATGGCCTCCACATGTTTCTCCACCACCGTCTCAAAAGGAAACCGCAACGCGGTCAGCTCTGGATCGCCCAGGGTGGCCAGGGGCAGATCGTCGCTGCTGACCACGGACACGTCCTCCGGCACCTGCAAACCGGCCCGGCGGATGGTCTTGACCGCGTCCCAAGTACTCCAATCATTGCCCCCGAGGATCGCGGTGCAGCCGGCCCCCAACAACCGCCGTACCGCGGGGGCCGTACCCAACAGGTCCCAGTCGCTGCCTTCCACCCAGGCGGATTCCGGCACGATCCCCTGACGGCCCAGCAACTCCACGTAAACCGCCCGGATGCTCTGCACCATGGGATCGTCCGCAGGCCCCTGCAGCAAGCCGATGCGCCGGTGCCCCAGCCCCAACAGGTGTTCCATGGCCAAACGGGTCATCCGGGCGGGATCGACCCAGGCGGGAGAAGACGGATGGGAACGGTTGTAGTTCAAGACCGGCAACGGCCGCAACACCTCCACGGCCAAGTCCGGCGCCACAAACGAATCGGCGTTGATGACCCCGTCCACAAAACTCACGGGAAACCGGCGGAGGTAGTCGGCGGGGTTCGCCAGCCGGCCGCCGCTGACGCCCAGCAGCAGGCGGTACCCATGACGCTGGAAAGCCGCCTCGAACAGATCCACGATCTTGCCGGCCGCCGGGTTTGCCACTCCCCAAACCAGCAGTCCGATGGTGTGGGTCTTGCTGGTGCGCACCGCCCGCGCCGCATGGTTGGGCCGGTAGTTCAGCCGGGCCGCCGCCGCCCAGATGCGCTCCGCCCGCTCCCGGACCGCGGCGGAGCGTTCCATATTATTGCCGTTCAGCACATTGGAAACGGTCTGTGGCGTGACGCCGACGGCCTTGGCGACATCCGGTATATTTAACGATCAAAACATACGCCCAAAAAACCGCTTTTCAAGGGCGGAAGCGCGCGGTGGAACCGCGAAACGGGAAGCACCCCCCCCTGCAACAGGTCAGGGGGCGTCGGCGGTGCCGATCTTGGAGACCTTGGGGACGAACGCCTCGTAATGGTCGTCGCCGCCATAAGCCTTCCAGCTCTTGTAGAGCTTGAACATGAAGAACAGCATCAGGACCATGAAAAACAGCTGCCAGACCGGCAGGAAGCAGTAGGCCTGTCATGGCGCCGATCGGCGCGCCCAGGATGAGTGAAACGGCGATGCTGATGTAGAACACCGTCTGGGGGTCCGGCTTCCAGAAAATCCAAATGCAGCCCACCGGCAGCGCCAGCGCGCACTGCGCGATCACGCCCCACAGGACGACGCGCAGGGGATGGTAGCGGTCGGCCGGCCATCCCGAGATGAGGATGGTGACGCCACCGTGTTGATGACCATCGGCAGGGTGGTCAGGATCACGCCGATGGCCACGTTGGAGGCGCCCAGCGCCCTGAACTTGAGGGGCAGGATGCTGGGGACCACCGTCTCCATCAGCATGTAGCAAAAGTCGCCCCACAGCAGCCAGCAAAACAGCACCGCCAGCTTCGACTTGGTATAGGTCAGGGTGCCAACATGATAAACCGGCGGCGGGGATAAGGACATTGGCAAACAGCCACACGCCAAAGCGTGAACTCAAACGACAGTGACCCGTGTTTGAGTCCAGCCTGCAGGCTGTCTTCGGAGGGCGGCGGCGGCCGGCGAGCAGGGTTTCCACCAAACTCCTGGGCGTCGCTCCACGGCAATACCAAGGCGGCAAAGGAATTGCCGCACTCCAAAAACGGTGCGGTTTTTTTGAATGCGCCCCCAATGGGTGACCGGTTACGACGGCGTCCCGGTGGCCGGCGGCGGCCCCTGCCCTGCCCCCCTGCTCCGGCTACTTCAACTTGCCGAGCCGCTTGAGGATCTGCAGGATGTCATCCTCGCTGGCCCCCTGCTGGCGGGCCATCTTGCGCGCCTCGGTCTGCAGATTGACCTCCAGCTTGGGCAGATTCACATGCTGCTCGATCGACTTGCGCACCTTGGCCTCCGCGTGTTCCTGGGACACCCGGTTGAAGTCCTCCACCAGTTCCGCCGGCTTGCGCGAGTATAGCAGTGACAGGGTGATGAACGGCTTCTTCAGCTTGGGGTTTTCCAGCACGCTGTACACCGGATTGACATCCTGCGGCGCAAAATGCTCGAGAATGTCATAGAACGGGCGCGGATCGCCCCCTTCCGGCACCTCATAGACAAACAAGGCCTCAATCGGATTGTCGGGCGGCAGGATCAGCGGGTTGCGGTGTTTGTCCAGCTGCTTGCCGAATGGCTGTTCGGGATCGTGGTGGAAATAGGTGAAATAGTTGAAGTACGGCTTGCTCAGGAACAGGTCGAAATCCTCATGGTCGATGTGCCCGTCCAACAGCTTCAGTTCGTCGTTCTTGCCGGGCAGGTCCAGCAGCATCTGGAAGCTGGCGGCCAGCTTGTTGTTGAAGTCGTCCTCCGCCAGCCGTCCCTCGAACTTGACCTTGTTGGAAAACAAAAAGATGTTGCCGGTGTTGCCATTGTCGATGGCGTCGGACAGCGGCCCCTGGAGGAAGTCGGTGGTGTTGACCACGTACTCCGCCGGCTCCAGCTTGGCGTACGGCAGCACCAGGGCGAAGCGGGTGCGGCGTTCGACCGCCAGGTCCTCCGCATTGGCCAGTTCCCGCAGCAGGCAGCTGGTAATGCCGTTGCCGGTGCCGCCGCCGGTTGAACTGACCACCAAATTGCCCTCGGCCAAATGCAGCAGCTCCTGGCGGATCGACTGGAAGGCGGATTCGCCGATGCGCGGATCCTTGCGCGACCCCCGCAGTTGCCCCTGGGCGGCATGGACCACGGCCAGGATGCGGTTGCGCGCCTCCACCTTGGCCAGTTCCGTCTGCGACACATTGACGACCGTGGCGTCACGGTCCAGTTTCAACGCCAGCCTGCTGCCGGCGCCGCCGATGCCGATGGTCATGGTTTGCTGCCCTCCAAGAAATACGATTTGACCGGGGTGAATTTCCGCTTCAGCACCAGGTGTTCCAGCGCCCTGGCCCCGTGGCGGGTGATGAAAATGTGGCGCCGGTTGCCTTCTTCGCGAAGCTCGATGAAGCGCAGCCGGGCCAAGGCGTCGATCACCGACACGGCGCTCTGCTTGGTGCGGGTGATGCCGGAAAACTTGAGGTCGTCGAAACAGTTGGTGATGTTGTAGCGGCTGGTCCGGTCCTCGGCCGCGGCCGCCCAGCAGAGCACCAGGAAATGGGCCGCCTCCAGCCCGTCGACCTGCTCTTGGAATAGCTCCTGCTGCTGCATGCGTCGCGCCCTGACCTCCGGGTGTGCTTTGATTGTAGTATAATTCATTATAATTCAATAGGCAACCCGGCCCATACCCGGCACCGACCGCCCGCCACGGTGACTGCCCCACGGAGGCTTCGCCGCCCGCCACATGAAACTACAACCCTTTCCCCGGCAAACCCTTCCACCCAACACCCCCCGCCCCCTCCGCGCGCCGATCGTAAAATACCATACTAAACTATAGTTAAGTATAAAATAGTTTACTTAACTATAGAACTTTGAGGGGGGCATGGCCGATTAGCGGGCGGGCGGCGGGCCAGAAAAAAAATCCGCCCCCTTGCCGGTTCCCCGGCCTGGCTGGACAACCCCCTCGCGGCTAACCCCGCCGCCGCCACAGCCGTCCCGCGATCCGGTGAGGTGGCGGAGGCCTATTTCCCGATGCAGAAACGGGAAAAGATGGTGTCGAGCAGGTCGGGGGTGTGAGTAAGCCCCAAGATGCGGCCAAGCTGCGCGGCGGCGTCCCGGAGCGCCACGGCGGCGGTCTCCCAGCTTTCGGAGGCCAGCCGGGACGCCGCGTCCCGGAGGGCGGCCGCGGCCCGTTCCAACAGCGCCGCCTGGCGCTGGTTGGGGGCCGGAAGGTCGCCGGCCGCGGCATTGCCGGCCGTCAGCAGTCCGGCCACAGCCTCTTCCAGGGCCTCCAATCCCGCCCCGGTCAAGACGGAAATGGTCACCGGAGGATACGCCGCCGGCCAGGGGAGGGGGAGGGTGGGGGAAGCCAGATCGCACTTGTTCAACACCGGGAGGAGCCGGCGGCCGTCCCACTCCGCCCCGGCATCGGGATGCTGGGCGGCCAGCGGCTGGGTGGCATCCATGATCCACAGGATCACCGCGGCCCCCGCCAGGTGGGCCCGGGCCCGGGCGATGCCGGCCAATTCCACGGGTTCCTCGGTATGGCGGAGACCGGCGGTATCGACAAGCCAAACGGGGAGGCCCCGGATTTCCGCCAATTCCTCAATGGTGTCGCGGGTGGTGCCGGGCACCGGGGTGACCAGGGCGCGGTCGCGGCCCAGCAGGGCATTGAGCAGGCTGGACTTGCCGGCGTTGGGGGGGCCGGCCAAGACCACCGTGGCGCCATGGCGCAGCAGATCCCCCCAGCGCTGGCGGCCGGCCAAGGCCAGGCAGTCTTCGGCCAGCCGGCGGCAGTCTTCGGCCAGGGCGGCGGGGGTGGCCAGCGACAGCGGTTCCTCGGGAAAGTCCAGGCGGGCCTCGGTTTCGGCGGCCAGCCGCCCGGTTTCCCGGTGCAGGTTGCGGACCAGCCGGCCAAAGCGCCCCTCAAGATGAATTTCCGCCTGCTTCAGGGCCAGCCGGGAATTGGCGGCAATGAGATCGGCAACCGCTTCCGCCTGGGTCAGGTCCAGCCGGCCGTTGAGGAAGGCGCGGCGGGTGAATTCGCCGGGGGCGGCGGGCCGGGCCCCGGCGACATACAAGGCCTCAAGGATGGCGCGGGCGCCGGCCGGGCCGCCATGGGCGTGAAACTCGACCATCGGCTCCCCGGTGTAACTGGCGCCACCGGGAAAACGAACGGCCAGGACCCGGTCCAGCGGCTGCCCGTCCCGGTCACAAACCCGGCCAAGGGTAAGGGTGCGCGGGGGCAGTTCCGGGAGGGGGGGCGACCCTTGCCACAACCGGGTGGCGACCGCCGGGGCGTCCCGGCCGCTGACGCGGACGATTGCCACCGCCCCGCCCAAGGCGGTGGCAATGGCGGCAATGACCGGTTCCGGCGCCGCGGCGCTGTCCCGCCGTTCTGGATTCATGCCCTGCCGTCCGTCCGTCGTTGGCTTCCGGGGGTTGCCCGGCCTCTTTTCTTTTGTCCTAGTTGTGCTAATATAGCGGCAAATCGAACGTGGTATTGCCCCCGGCCTTCCTGGGCGGTTCCAGGGGCGGGGGGGCGTTGTTCTTTAAGGCGTGAGGTTTGCCCACTATGGCGGTGCAACTAAAATCCTTGAAAGACTTGAGCCTGAATGACCGGCGCCTTTATGAACGTGCCGAAACGTCAGTGGCCCAGAAAAATTTTAGTTACGCCTTCGAGATGCTCCGGGGGGTGCTGCGGAAGGAACCCGGTTTTGTCGAGGGGCGCACCCTCTTGCGGAAAGCGCAGTTGGACCGGTTTGGCGGCAAAGTTGGCGCCGTGGCGCAGGCCATGGCCGCCGTCAAGACCGCCCTGCCCATCCTGATCAAGGGCCCGGTGATGCTGCAACGCGGGAAATTTCTGGAAGCCCTGGACGTTGCCGAACGGGCGCTGGAGCAGGATCCGACCTCCAGTGCGGTGCTGACTTTTCTGGCCAAGGCGGCGGAAGGCGCCGGGCTGATGCCGGTGGCAGTCGACGCCTATGAAATGGCCGCCAACTTTCATCCCAAAGATCCGGTGGTTCTGCAGGCCCTGTCCAAGGCCTACGAAGCCACCAACGACTTTGCCAAGGCGCTTCAGACCAGCCAGCAGGTGGCCGCGCTCAAGCCCGACAGCCTGGACCTGCAGAATGAAACCAAGCGCCTTTCCGCCCTGGCCGCCATGCACCAGGGCAAATGGGAGTCGGCCGGATCGTACCGGGACATCATCAAAGACAAGGAAGTGGCCCAAACCTTGGAACAGCAGTCGCGCGTGACCGCCCGGGACGCGGACACCCTGCGCGACTTGATTAAGGCCGCGAAGGACGAGGTGACCCGCCAGCCGAGCGCCACCAACCACAAGAAACTGGCGGAACTGCTGGTCCGCAACCATGAATATGACCAGGCACTGGAAGCCTATGACCAGGTCGTGGCCTGTACGGGCACGCTGGATCCGGCCATCGACGCCGCCATGACGGCGGTGCATGTCGCCAGGTTCGACGACGCCATTGCCCAGTGGAAGCAATATGCCGCCGAGCACCCGGACAAGCAGGGGGAAGCGGAAGCCACGGTGGCCGAAATTGGCAAGCAAAAGGATGAATTGCTGATCAAGCGGCTGCGCGACCGGGTCCAGCGTTATCCCAATGATGCCTCCTACCATTTCGAACTGGGTGAGATGCTGTTCGCCCGGCAGGAAATCGACAACGCCCTGCAGGAGTTCCAGTTTTCCCAGCGGAGTCCGCAATTCCGCCGGGCCGCCCTGGCCAACATGGGTCGCTGCATGCTGGCCAAAAAACTGTACGACCTCGCCATTGAGCAATTCGGCGCCGCCTTGGAAGGTTTGGAGAAGAGCGACCACTCCCGTAAGGAATTTCTCTACTACCTCGCCCAGGCCTACGAACAAAAGAATCGCGCGGACGACGCGTTGAACTGCTACAAGGAGATATATTCGCTGGACGTCAACTTCCGCGACGTCGCCGCCAAACTGCAGGCCCATTACGACCAACCCGCGGCTGTGTAAAATTCGGGGGACAACCGCGGATAACCTGTGGACAACCACTTATCAACTGCCGGCCGCGTCTCTCCCGCTCCGGTTATCCACGGATCATTGTCACCATTTTTACTTACCGTAAAACATGTTATAACGTTACTAACTCATTAACAGCCCTTACGAATAGTGATTTCTTTTTAAATAAGAAACACCGTAATCGTCTTCCCTGTTCACAGCTGATGCCGCCCTCCACGTTTTGTTTTTAAGGAAAGGAACTCCCTATGGAATTGACAGTCTCCAAGGAGATTTTGGCCGGTGCCCTGCGCAATGCGCTCAATGTGGTGGGCAAAAGTTCGACCCTGCCGATTCTCAATAACGTGCTGTTGGAAGCGGCGGACGGCAAGCTGGTGGTGGTCGGGACGGATCTCGACCTTACGGTGCGCACGGAAATTCCGGTCACCCTCAAGGAACCGGGGACCATCACCCTGCTGGCCAAGAAATTCGGTCAGATCGTCAACAGCCTGCCGGACGGGGAAGTGACGCTGAAGACCGACGACAAGCAGCAGACGGCCATTTCCTGCAAAAAATCGTTCTTCCGCCTGGTGGGGATGGACAGTGCGGAGTTTCCGCGGGAGTCGGCCATTGAGAACGGCTTCAGTTTCAGCATGGTTCCGAATGAATTCCGCAAAATCCTGGCCAAGGTCTCCTATGCCGTTTGTCCGGATGTGACGCGCCGGGCGCTCAATGGCGTGTTGCTGAGTCTGCGCGCCGGCAAATTGACCGCGGCGGCCACCGACGGCCGGCGGCTGGCGCTGATGGAGAAGCAGCTTCCGGACGGCACGCCGGGGGAGGGGGACGTGATTTTGCCGCCCAAGGCGGTGGCGGAGGCGGAGAAGTTGTGCGCCTTGGGCGCTGACAAGCCCGCGCCGACCAAGCAGCAGCAGGCGCAGCAGGTGGAGGAGTTGATCCATGTCACCCTGTCGGATCGCCGGGCCGCCTTCAAGCTTGGGGGAACGGTGCTGACCACCAAGCTGGTGGAAGGAAATTATCCGAATTACCGGCAGGTGATTCCGACGGCGTTTGCCAGTTCGGTGATCATTCCCCGCGAGGATTTCAGCCAGGTGTTGAACCGGGTGTCGATGGTGGTGACGGAAAGCAACGCCACCGTGCGGGTCAGCCTGGAAAATGCCAAAATGACGGTCAGCGCCCTGAGCAGCGAGATCGGTGAAGCCAACGAGCCGATGGAAGTTTCCTATGAGGGCAAACCGTTGCAGATCGCTTTCAACCCGGGATTTTTGGCCGAACCGATCAAGCAACTGGAATGCGACCAACTGGTGCTGAACGTCAATGACGAGTTCAGTCCGGTGTCGCTGACGGGTGATGAGGGTTACCTGTACATCATCATGCCGATGCGGGTTTGATGCCGTCCGCCCTGGCCAGGCTGGAACTGACGGATTTCCGGAATTACCGCCGCCTGGAATGGGATTTGCGGGCGGGGGTGACGGTCTTGGCCGGCGGCAACGGGGCCGGCAAGACCAGCCTGCTGGAGGCGGTGCATTATCTCGCCTTGCTGCGTTCCTTCCGCACCCGAAATTTACAGGAATTGCGGCGGCTGGACAGCAGCGGGTTCGTTTTGAAGGCCTGCCTGCCTGCCGGAGCTCAGATCCGGTCGCTGCAGGTGTCCCAGCTTCAGGAACGTTCCCTGCAGGCGGATGGGGTGCCGCTGAACCGGGCCAGTGATTTTATCAACGGCTTTTGGGCGGTTGCCTTTATTCCGGAAGACATTGGTCTGGTCAAAGGCCCCGGCAGCGACCGGCGCCGGTTTTTGGATATTTTGGGCAGCCAACTGGCGACCGGGTACCTGCGGATTTTGGGGGAGTATCATGAGGTCTTGCGGCAACGCAACGCCCTGCTCCGCCAACACGCCCGTTTTGGCGACCATGCCCTGGCGGCGTTTGACCAGCGTTTGGCGGTGTTGGGGGGCGCGGTCATTCATCACCGTTTGATCGTGATGGAGGAATTGCGTCCGGAATTGGAAGCGGCCGGCCACGGTTTTTTTGGCGACGCTTTGCTGACGGCCCGTTATCAGGCGGGAACCGGGCCGGAACCGGGAACACCGGAAGCCTTGGCCGCACGTCTGCTGGAACTGTTGGAAAAACACCGGGAGCGTGACCTTCGGGACGGCGTGACCCAGGCGGGGCCGCATCGGGATGATCTTCCGCTGATGCTGGACGGCCGCCTGTTGTCCGCCTACGGTTCAGAAGGACAGTGCCGGGCCGCTGCCCTGGCCTTGCGGCTGGCCAGCTATCGGGTCCTGTCGAAACATGTGGGGCCGCACCAGGGACTGATCCTGCTGATAGACGATGTTCTGGGTGAATTGGACACGATCCGGCGCCGGGCTTTTCTCAGCGAACTGCGGGACTGTCCGCAAGCGTTGCTGACCGTCACCGACCCGGCAGAATACGCCGCCTGGGCCGGCGGCCAGGTGGTGACGGTGCGCAGCGGCGTGCTGAATTGAGTTACAGAATACAAAAACAAGGTTATACTGCAATCCGGTGGCTGCGGTTTGACGCTGCCGGCGTTCTAGCAAGGAGCAGAAACATGGTGAAAAAAATTGTTTTTGGCGTGTGCATGGCGATCCTGGCGGCCGGCTGCGGCACCATCATGGATACCGGCAACATTGGAAATGCCGCCGACAGCAACGGGCCCCATGTGTATGGCGGCGTGCGCGGCGACATGCAGTTGATCAGCGAATCTGACAGCGCCGTGAGTTCCATTGTGCTGGTGTTGGACATGGTTCCCAGCGTGCTGTATGACACGGTTCTGCTGCCGGCGTCCATTGCCAATTGTTATTCGAAGCCGTAACTGTCTCCGGTGCAGGTTTTGCCGCGACCCATGACGGTTGAAACGGAGGGCTGCGCATGCGGATTGGAATCATCGGCGCCGGTCATGCCGGCATTGAGGCGGCCAAGGCGGCCCGGGCCGGCGGTGCGGACACCGTGGTGGTGTACTCCAATGAGGGGGTGCTCCCCTATTCGCGGCCCAAGCTGGTCGCGCTGGCCTTCAGCCAGGTGCAGCCGGAAGAGATGTTGCAGAAACCGGCCTCCTGGTACCGGGAAAACGGCATTGACCTGCGGCTGGCCACCCCGGTAACCGGGTTGCGCCCGGACATCGGCGGGGTGGTCACGGCGGCCGGCGAGGAACAGTTTGACGCCCTGGTGCTGGCTTGCGGGGCGGAGCCGCTTCAACCCCCGATTCCCGCCCCGCCCAATGCCCTGCTGCCGCTGTGGAGCCAGGCTCAGGCGCTGGCGGTCCGGGACCGGCTTCCGCCCGGCGCCACGGTGCTGGTGTTGGGCGGCGGCGTGCTCGGCATTGAAACGGCGCTGCGGGCCGCCCAAGCCGGATTCAAGCCGGTGCTGGTGGAAAAAATGCCGAGCCTGATGTCCGCCCAGTTCACCCAGGCGGCCGGGGCGGTGATTCGGTCCATGCTCGAAAGCAAAGGGGTGTCGGTGCACACTGGCGCGGGCGTGACTGCCGTGTCGGCCGGGGAGGGGGGGTGCCGCTTTCAGCTGGACCAGGGCGGAACGTTGGACGCCTGTTGTGCCATCCTTTCCATTGGCGCCCGGCCCAACCTGAGCCTGGCCCGGGCGGCCGGCCTGGGGGGTGGGACCGGCGTGGCGGTTGACGCGTTCCTGCAGGCCGCCCCGTGCCTGTTTGCCGCCGGCGACCTCACTCAGCTGGGCGGCGGCAACCGCTGTTCGGTGCGCGAAGCCCTCGCCCAAGGACGTGTGGCCGGCGCCAATGCGGCGGCGGCGGCCGCCGGCAAGCCGTTGCAGAACTACCAGTCGCAGCCGATTCCGCTCCAGTTCATGTTCAACGACTTCATGCTGTGCAGTGTCGGCGATTCCGGTGTCGCCGCCGGGGCCGAAGTGGAAACCCTGCCGGCCCCGCCGGCCGCCTACCGCGCCCTGATCCGGCGCGCCGCCCGCCTGGCCGGTGTCCAAATGGTGGGCACCAAGCAGGAGTTCGACCACTATGTCCGCCAGCTCGAATCCGGCGCTTTGAACGGTGGGTGATGCCATGATCCGCAGCCGATGCAGGGCAGGGTGGAGATGGCTGGTGGCCGCCTGGGTTGGGGCCGGCTTGGCGTGGGCCGGAGAAGCCGCGTTGCCGGGGCGGCCGCCGCCGAGCACGGCTTCGCGGGTCGACAAGCTTTGGGTCTTGTCGCCCGAGTGGGTCCTGCTGGCCAACGACTACATGGACGAGACCGATGCGCGCATCTACGCCGCCGACCGCACCCTCTTCGATGCCCTGCTGGCGGACCAGGACCGGCTGGAGGCGGGGCTCAATCCGAGCTGGGTCAACCTCAAACGGCGGGTGCGTCTGTGGCAGCGGGGGTATTTGGCGAACAACACCCAGCACCGCTGGATGCGGGACCCCGCCAATTTCACCGTTGCCAGTTCCGACGACCCCGCCTATGCCTCACCCCGCCATCCGGTGCGTGCCCAAAGCTGGGTCGTGTCGTTGGGCGACCGCAACTGTCCGAAGGGGTCGGCCTTGCGGGGGTGCTGGGATTATCAGATCGGCAACTACGCCTATCTGCGGCTCCCGGAACCGTTGAAGCCGGGCTGCCGGTACCGGTTTCTCCAGGCGGACGGGCGCCGGGCCGACCTGCACTTTGTGCCGACGGAACTGGTGGTGCCGACGCTGAAGGTCAACCAAGTCGGCTATCTGCCCGACGCTCCGCTCAAGATGGCCTATTTGGGCGGCTGGGCGCCGGGGATCGGCCCGGTGGATTTCTCCCCGTTCACCCAGTTTGAGGTGCGCCGCCTGGCGGACGGCCAAAGCTGCTTTTCCGGCCCGATCCGCCACCGCTATACCGACACGCCGAACCGCGGCCTGCATCAAAATGCGCTGTATGGCGGGGAAACGGTTTACGAGCTTGATTTCAGCGGGCTGCGCACCCCCGGAACCTATGCGGTGGTGGTTCCCGGGCTGGGGCGTTCCTGGCCGTTCCGGATTGGGGCGGACGCCTTGGGGCCGGCCTTTTACACGGCCGCTCGCGGCCTGTACCATCAGCGGTGTGGCTGCGAACTGGCCGCCGCCCATACCGGCTGGCCCCGCGGCCGCTGCCATCCGCCGCCGGTCTTTCCCTGCCGTCTGACGGGGGCCGGAGTCACGGAATTCACTTTTGCCGACGGGCAGCCCCCGGAGCGACTCAAGAGCCCCGACTTCGCCATCCTGGCCGCCACCGGCGAACGCCGGCCGCCGCTGGACGTGTGGGGCGGCTGGCACGACGCCGCCGACTACGACCGGCGCGAAGGCCACCATCATGTCATTTGGGATCTGTTGACGGCCTATGAACTGGCGCCGGCCAACTTCACCGACGGCCAGCTCAACCTGCCGGAGAGCGGCAACGGCATTCCCGACCTGCTTGATGAAGCCCTCTATGGCCTGGAGGTCTGGCGGCGGGCCCAGGCCGCGACCGGGGCCGGCGGCGGGGTGGGCGGCCGCCTGGAGACCACCGGCCACCCCGCCCACGCCGGCGGCCCGGAAAACGACCGCCAGCCGTTTTACCTTTCCCGGCCGACCCGCGGCACCACCATGATGTTCGCCGCCAGCGCCGCCCACGCCGCCCGGCTGCTCAAACCGTATGACGCCAACCGGGCGGCGGCCCTGCTTGCCGATGCCAAACGCGCCTGGACCTGGGCCCGCGACCCCGCCCACGACCTCAAGGGGGTCACCGCCACCATCGACACGGGGCGCCTGGAGAACAACCAGCCGGTCACCCGCACCATTGCCTGGGATGCCGCGGGCGAAAACCCCTTCGCCGCCCTGATGGCGGCCCTCAATCTGGCCCTGGCCTCCGGTGATCCGGCCTACACCCGCGCCGCCGAGGAGTACGCCCAGCCGTGTGTGCTGAAGTATTCATCCTTCCCCAACTACTACTGGTATTCCTGGCCGTTGTTCCTGGCGGCCACCCGCACCGACCTGCCCGGCGGCTTCTCCCCCGCCTGGCGCGAAGCGGCCCGCACGGCGCTGCTGGCCAAGGCGGCGGAAGTGCTGGCACAGTCCCGCGACACGCCGTATCGCCACAGTTGGTACGAGGGCAAGTCGCGCCGCTGGGGCAACGCCCTGGCCCCGGTTTGGGCGCGGTTCCTGGTCATCGGCTGGCGGCTGACCGGCGGCGCCGACTATCGCCAGGCGGCCCTGTGCGACCTGGACTTTCACCTGGGCGCCAATCCGCTGGGCATGGTCCAGACCACCGGCATCGGCGCGGTCTTTCCCGCAGCGGTCCAAGACGCGGAGAGCCGGATCGAGCCCGGCCACGAACCGGTGCCCGGGCTGACCCCCTACGGCCTCATCATGGTTCCTTATGGCACCATCAACGGCGTGCTGCGCTGGGAACTGGTCGACCCCGACCAAAAGGAACCGCGCGAAACCGTCTGGTTCCTGCCCCCCGAGGTCCGCGCCGGCCCGGACGACCGGCCGGCCATCCCCTTGTGGCGCCAATACGGTCCCCATGGCCGCCACGACCCGGGCTGCAACGAGTTCACGGTCAACGAAACCCTGGCCCCGGTGGCCTTCCTGCTGGCCTCGTTCATGAGCCCCGGCTGGCTGCCGGACCGGGCCCTGCTGGACCGCCAGCCCCGGCTCCGCCGCGAATTGGACGGCTATTTTTGGGTGCCGTGACGGGGCTATTTTCAACCGGAAAACCAAGCCGAAGCACCGGAGACCGCGCAACCCACCATGACGACGCCTCCAGCCAGGACAACCTACAACAGCCGTGCCGTCCGCCTGGCCCACAAAATGCAGGCCGACCTGCGGCGCGGCCGGTTCAAGCCCGGGGAACGCCTTCCCGCCGAACAGGAACTGGCCGGGATCTACGGGGTGTCCCGCTCCACGGTCCGCCGGACCCTGGAGCGGCTGGTGACGGACGAGCAGCTGGTCAAGACGCCCTGGCGCGGCGTGCGGGTGCCCGGCGGGGCGGCGGCCGCCGGCGCCGCCGCCGGCCGGCAGGCGGCGTGGATCACCGTCTCGATGTCCGGGGAAGCGGAAGAATACGGCCGCGGCCTGCAGGAAGTCCTGGCGGCGGCGGGGTTCACCCTGGGCATTTATTGCAGCCAGGCCGACCCGGGCCGGTTCGGCCAGCTGCTGGAACACCTGATGGCCATGCAACCCGCCGGAATTGTCCTGCAGCACTGCGACATCTACCAGCAGCCGGGGAACCTGGAGGGGCTGGCCAAAATCATCGGCGTCTCCGGCATTCCCGTGGTCCGCCTGGACAGTGAAGACCGCCTGCCGTTCGCCAGTGACCAGGTCCACGGGTCCCCCCATTACGTGGGGCGGATCGCCGCCCGCTATCTGGCGGCCAAAAACTACCGCGACCTGACCTTCCTTTCCGAGTGCCCGGAAGAGGAATGCCGCGACGTGGTGACCGGCCTGCGGTTCGGCCTGGCTCCGGCCGGCATCTCCCTGCCGGACGAGCGGGTCATCCATTTTGAAACCCCCCATGGCTACGGGCCGGCGGCCGACCCCTTCATCGACGCCGAGCAAACAATGCGCCGCCTGCTGGCGGCCGGCTTCCGCCGGGGCACCCTCATTGCCGGGCATGATTATCCGGCCACGGGCATCCTGCGGGCGGTGCTGGCGGCGGGGCTGCGGGTGCCGGAGGAGGTGCAGGTCATCTCCTTGCTCCGCTGCCAGGTCACGGGCGCCGCACCGATGCGTTTGACCACGGTCGAGACCCACCGCGAGGAAAAGGGGTACATGGCCGGCCGCCAGCTGCTGCGCCGCATTGCCGGCGAGGCCGGTCCGCCAGAGGTGGTGAGCGTGGTGGCGGACGAACTGCTCCCCGGCGAGACCGGCTGAAGCCCGTCGCCGGTCAGCCGCGTGCCTGGCGCCACAGCCAGCCGTTGGCGAGCATGGATTCCAGGACGGCGGCCACCAGGGCGGCGGCCAGGAGCAGGGGCCACAGGGGCCGGCCGGCCCCGGTGCGCGCCAGCAGGTCCTGGAGTTCCCCGGGTTCGGCGGTGGTGGCGACCAGGGCCGGACCGGGCAGGGCGCCGAGCCGTTCGGAAGGCACATAGGCCAGGTCGGTTTCCGCGGGATCCACATTGACCGCAATCAGCCGTTCCGTGCCATCCTGGCTGAAGCGCCAGATGCCGGGCTGGTCGAAGCCGGCGAGCCAAAACGGGTCGGTGGCCGCCGGGCGCCGGAGGGGCAGCCGCCGGGTGGCCCCGGCGGGGTCGCGCAGGGTCAGTTCCACCGTGGTTCCCGCCGCCGCCGGCCAGTCCACCGCGCCGCCGCCGCCCACCAGAGCCGTCAACGGCCTGGCCAGGCGGCCGGCGCCGGAGCGGGCCAGTTCCTGCTGGAGGATGACAAAGAACGGGGTCAGCGGCCAGTCCGAGCTGTTGCGGTCGGCGGGCAGCGAAGCGAGCCACAACCGGCCGGGACCGACCGGCACTTCAATCAGGAACGGGGTGCCGTCCGGCCAGGCGAAGGCGGGGGCGGCGCCGGCCGGCAGGGAGTCAAAGAACAGGCGGTGCCGAGGGTTGACCAGCGGCGCCGTCGTCAGCAGGGAACCGGCGCGCTTTTCCAGGGCGGCGGCCCCGACCCCTTCAGCGGGCAGCAGCGCCAGCGGCGCCGCGGGCCGGGTGTCATCGGCCACCCAGTCGCGGATCCGCAGACCGTCCAGGCCGGGCAGGGCAGGGGGCTGGGCGGCCCATGCGGAGTCCGCCCCGGGGAACAGCGCCACCAGGCCGCCGGCGGCCAGGATGCCGGCCAGGCGGCGGGCCGGCGGGCTGTCGGCGGCGAACGGCGGCGGGTTGCAGAGCAGCAGCAGGCGCCCGTCGTCCGGGGCGGCGGCGGCGAACCGGTCCCAGTCCTGGAGGTCGACGGTGAACCCGGGCCCATACCGGCCGGCGCCGGCGGCCAGGGCGGCGCGGACGAACAGGGCGCCGGAATGCTCCGGGGGGCCGTTGCTGACCACCCGGATCCGGACCCCTTCGGGCCGGGGGGCGGCCAGGTACCAGACGTTGTCCAAGGGAAACATGTCCTCCGCCAGCTCCAGCCGGCCGAAAACCGCGGTGCCGGCCGCGGCCGGGGGGCGGCCGCGCAGGGTGGTTTGGCTGGGGTGGCCGGGATCGAGGGGCACGGCGCGCCGCTCCTGTTCCTGCCCGTCCATCAACAGGGCGGCGGTGGCGGCGCCGGTGAAATCGGGGGTGGCGCGCAAGGTGGCGGTGGCCTCCCAATCGCCCCCGGCGGTCCAAACGGCGGCGCCCTGGATGAGGCCGGCATTGGGGGTGGCGGCGGGGCGGACCCGGTTGAGAAACAGCCGGGCCCGGTGTGTCTGGAGCCCGCGTGACAACGCCTCTGCCGCCGCCCCCTTGGCCGGCCAGGCGGCGTTCTGGAAATCGGAAAAGACGTGGATTTCGAGGCCGTCCGCACCGGCGGCTTCGGGATGGCGCTCCAGGGTTTCCGTGAGAAAACGCACCAGGTCCGTGCCGGCAAACCCCGCCTTTGCCTGGGCCAGGGCGGCGCCGGCGCGGTCATGGGCGGTAACGGGCGGGAAGACGGCGCGCGGCTCGGGCAGGCCGGGCAGCAGCAGCGCCGCCTGGTCGCCGGGACGCAGGCCGCGGAGCAGTTCCGAGGCCCAGTCACGGGCGGCAATGAAGACCGTTCCGCCGGGCAGGCGTGCCTGCATGCTGGCGCTGCTGTCCAGCACCAGCCAAACCGTGCGGTGGCCGCCGGCGATGAACCCGGCGCGGGCCGGCAGCTTGGGACGGGCGAAGGCCGCCGCCAGCAGCAGGACCAGCAGCACCCGCAGCGTCAGCAGCAGCAAGTGGGTCAGGCGGCGGGCCCGTCGGGAGTGTGCCGCCGCCTCTTCAAGAAAGCGCAGGGTGCTGAACGGCATCGGCCGCGGCTTGCGCCGCCACAGCAGGTGCAGGGCCAGCGGCACCGCCACGGCGGCGGCGGCCAGCAAATATAAAGGCGCCAAAAAAACCGGCATCGGACCGCCTCAGGGGTTGGCCGGCAATATAGAGGCTCTTCCACCGCTTGACATTTGGGGCCCGGCAGGGTACAATTCCAATAGGGGGAAATGAAGTTAGGGGGGGCCGTCGCTGTTCGTGTTCACTGGCGTCCGCGCCACAAGGAGCACGCCATGAAGCGAGCCCTCAAAACCAACCGGCGGTCATGGGGCCCGGCGCGCCGCCGGGGGGGCTTCACCTTGGTGGAGATCATGGTGGCCTGCCTGGTCCTGTTGGTCTTGGCCCTGGCCGGCGGTGCCGCCATGTTCTACACCCTGGCCCAGGTGGGGGTCCAGCAGGCCCGGCGCGAGGCGCTGGCGGCCGCCAATACCCGCCTCGAAGAGGTGAGGGCCGCACCTTATGACCGGTTGACCCCACCGGCTCAAAACCCGCCCCTGCCGCAATACTATTACCTGCGCCACACCCCCGGCGCGGGGGGAAGCTGGAGCTACGGCACGACCAACTGGAGCCGGCCCCTGCCAACCGCCGATCCCAAGGAGACTGTGACCATCCGCGGGGTGAAGCGCCCGATCGTCACGACGGTCACCTATGTGGACGTGGACGGCGGGCTGACCTCCTATGACGCCCTGGGCATTGTGGTCACTGTTGGCTATGGCCCCGGCACCCAGGACACTGTCCGCCTGGAAACCTTGCGTTCCCCGTGAGCCGGGAACCCCGGAGGTGCCATCATGAACCGTCACCCGCCCGCCCGCCGGTTTACTCTGGTCGAGTTGTTGATCGGCTCGGTGGCCGCCGCCATTCTGGTGTTGACCGCCGGCGTGATGCTGGTGTCCGTGCACAATGTCTGGCGGCGGACCCAGGACCAGGCGCACCTGCAGGAGGATGCCGCAACGGCCGTGGCCACCCTGGCGCACCTGTTGCGGCAGGCGTCCGCCCAGCCGGTCCCCCCCGCGGGGGTGCCGCAGCTTGAGATCAATGCCGGCGGCGACCGGATCACCGTGGGGCGCGGGACGACGCAGGAGGCGGCGGTGTTCGTGCGCGACACCAGCCTTATCTACAGCCGTCAGGGCCGGGACATTGTCCTCATCGACCGGCGGCTGGTGCCCGACAGCTTCACCCTCACCCCGTTTCCCGCCGCGCCGGCGCGGCCCGCGGAACTGGCCGTGGAAATGCGGCTGACCGCGGAAGACAGCGAAATGTCCCTGGCAACCGTTTTAGCCTTTAGGAATTGACCCCCATGAAAACCCTCTCACATCCTGCGGACCGTGCCGCCCCCGGACCGTTCCAGGCGCGCGGCGCGCGGGGCAGCATTTTGGGCCTTGTCCTGATCATTCAGGTGATCGTCAGCATTCTCAGTTTTGGCCTGATGAGCCTGGCCGGCTACAATGCCATGTCCGTCGGCAAGGAAATCAGCGCCGCCCAGGCGTTCTGGGCCGCGGATGCCGGCTTGGAAGACGCCAAGGCGTTTGCCCTCAAGAAGAAAAAAACCTTTGCTGATGCCGGATGGATAGAACCGCATGTGCGGACGGTTGGCACCGCGCAGTACGCCGTCGCCGTCCAGGAGCAGCTGGCGGGGCCGGACGGCGAACGGCTCTTCTCGGTCACCTCGACGGGAATCTCCGTCACCGGGACGACCCGGATCCTGTATCTGAGCACGGCCTTTTGGCCGGTCCAAAGCGGCCTTTTCGGCGCCAATTGGGTCGAATTTGATGGCACCACCGGCGCGGAAGGGTTTGTGCGCAGCAACGGTGACATCAACTTGATCGGTTCGGCCCGGATCATCGGCGACGCCATTCCCGGACCCGGCTATTATTTGTCGGATGGTGAGGCCGCCAAGGTGACCGGGTCGGTCGATCCGGCCGCCGAACCCTTTGTTCTTACGCCGATTGTGGTGCCGGGACCCCCCTATGAAAGTGTGCCGGGCCAGTTCCTCAACGCCCAAGGGGCGCTGGACCTGACAGGCAAGGACAAGGCGGTTACCCTGTCGGCGTCGGGGAATTATCTGTTCACCGGAATGTTTCTCAACGCCCAGTCGTCAATCGTGGTGCCCACCGGCGTGCGGGTGGTCATTTACTGCTCCGGGGCGGTCGACACGGGCGGCGGCGCCGTGGTCAATCAAAGCCATGATGCGGACAGTTTCCAGTTGTGTATCACCAGCACGGGCAGTACGGTCGACCTGAACCTGAAGGGCGGGTCCGAATTTTATGGCCATGTGTATGCGCCAAACGCCGACTGCACCCTGCGGGGCAACGCCAATTTTTACGGGTCCCTGATCTGCGGCGGAACGGCCACCCTGAAAGGCGGGGCGACCTTCAAGCAGAGCGGGGCCGTGCCCGGCGACAAATCGCTGCCGTGGTTTAGCGCCTGGAAACAGCAGGAGTGACCGGCAACACCACCCCAGTCCCGGGCGGGTAAGTAACCGGTCGCTGGTTGGGGGGGACTGGGGATTTACCGAGCCTGGAACATAACCGTCCCATGGGATGCCATAATTCATTCCGTGCCCGTGCCTTTGCCCGTGCCCGAACTGCCATCCCTTCTTTCGTGGTCGAAGCAGTCCATGGGCATCCTTACTTTACGGTGTTCGGGCACGGGCACGGGCACGGAAAATGCAAAATAAGTCAGGGTCAAAACAAAGCGCCGTTAACCGGTCACTCACGCTCCCTGCGGTCGCTACGTTCCCGGCTCGGAAAAACCGGTTCCCGATTACCCCCCATTGGGTGACCCCTTACGCGTGTAACCCGGCAGCGGTTGACGTGACGGTGCCGGCAGTTACAGTTCACGGCTGGCGGAAGTGGAGTGCATCATCCGTGATCCCCCAGAAGCCGCGTCACGCCTCGCCCAAGCATTCTCCCAATCCTTAAAGAGAGAAATCCATGAACACGAAGTTTCGTTGCGCCGTGATGGCGACCGTCGCGCTCACCCTGTCCCTGCTGGCGGGCGACAAGCAATTCAAGATGTCCGGCACGGTGGCGTCGGAGAAGAATGCGGGAAAAACGGTCTATGTCCTGTTGTTGAAAGAGGGCGCGGCCAAGTTCAACGTCAAACCGCTGTATGCCACCTCCGTGGTGCTCAACGCCAAGGGCGAAGGCAAGTATGTCCTCACCGGCATCGCGGAAGGCTCGTATGCGGCCGTCATGTATGTGGACGTCGACGGCAGCAAGACGCTCAGCAAGGGCGACCTGTTCGGCTACAACACCAGCGCCGATGCGGGCTCCGGCGACCTGCCGTTCGCCTTGGGCGACCTGGAGTTTGAGATGGGCAGCGGCGACTGGTATACGTTTGAGGGCACGTATCTGCTCAAAAACGCCGGCCTGTAAGCTATTCCAGGACGAGCGGGTTGAAGTTCCGCCGGTCGTGGATGGCCAGGTTGGCCGGCGGCAGGCAGCGGTTGACCCGGGTCAGGAAATAGGTGCTCAAGTCCCATGAGCACAATTTGATCGTGCCGGCGCGGGCGCCGGAAACGGGCGTGAACCCTTGGGCCAGGATGCCGGCCTCGGCCAGGCTCTGCCAGGGAATGAAAACATCCGCTTCCCAGCCGGTGTCGCCAGTCGCCGCCTGGTTGAGGGTGCCTTGGACGCGGACGGCGGTCTGGAAGTTCAAGGTATTCGTGATTTTCTCCGGCACCGTGACGGCGGCATCACCCTGGCGGTTGCTGAAGGTCGTGCCGGCCGGGTTGACTTGCAGCTCCACGTCTGGAACCGCCGGGTTCTCCCCATTGGCCAGCAGGACCTCCGCGACATCCTCGACCCACAGCCAGTCGTTGTCCTGGGTTTTATTGCCTTGGACGTCGGAGTCCTCCAGGCGGAAGAGCAGGAACAGGCCGTGGCCATTGTAGAGGGCGGCGGCAAAGGACTTGCGGTTCATCTGGTCGTCCGGATAGGGATAGCCCAGCGCCCGTTGATAGGTTTCCCGCTCCGCCGGGTTGCGGGCCCGGGGCGGGAAGGAGACGCTTAACTCCTGCCAGTGGGCGGCGGCGCGCATAGCGGGGGTGAGCGTGCGCAGGTCGCAACTCTCCGGAATCCGCTTCGCCACCACCGGGGCCGGGGGCAATGCCGGTTCGGCAGCCTGGAGCGTTAAGGCCATTGGCAATTCGCCGGCCAACACTCCGGCCAGCAGCCGGCCAAACAAGATTGATCGTGAGAGGTGCATGATTGGCCGTTGATGTTGGGAACCCCCTTTTGAGGAAAGGCGGTTCCCAAACCCTCCGTCAAACCTGTTTGTATCTTTGCGGAGTCCGCAGGCCGCCCCTGTCATCCCGGTCGCGGCCGTGTGCTCAAAACGGCCTGCGGACTCCGCAAAAGCAACAAAAGTTTTGGGAAGGGGCTTGGGGAGCACCCTTTTTCAAAAGGGTGGCCCCAACTGTTACGCTCCGTCACGGTTTTCAAAGCGCAGGATGGCCATTGAATAGGGGGGGAGCCGGGTCAGTTCGATGGCGGTTTTGCCGTCGAGCGTGGCCGTGCCGAGATCGACCTCCCGGTGTTCCAATGCGGTGTCGATGGCGGCGCGCAACCTGTAGGTGCCGGACGGGACGCGCTGCGGGATGATCTTGACCGCGGGGGTGGTTGTCCTGGCCATGCTGCAGACCACGACCACCACCGAGCCGTCCGGTTGCCGCGCCTCGATCTGGCGGACCTCCGGCAGGATCTGGGCGCCGTAGATCCGGGTGCCCCGGCCGATCAGCTTCCAGATGGGGGCGACGTGGGTAAAATCCTTGGTCATCTGCCCGGGCATGACGCCGATCCAGTCGGCGGCGACCCAGCCGAAGCCCTGATCGTAGTCGCAGAAGTTGTAATACAGGTGCCCCAGCGGGGTGTACCAGAAATGGAGCTGGCCGAAATATTCCCACGGAACGAACGTATGCCCCACCGGAACCCGGCCGTTGGAGACCTCGTTGAGAAACATCAGCAAGGGGTGTTCGGAGGTGCCGTAGGTGAGGTACAGAAACTCATCGTCGGCGGGCGGGCACATATTGGTGAAGTAGATCTTGTCCCGGCCGGCGGCGCGGATGGTTTTGGCGAATTCGCGCCACCATCCCATGTCATTGGCGCGGGCGGTGAGCGTGCCGGCGTCGTTGACCAGCGGCCCGCCGGACGGGAAGGTGTCGAAGGCGATGCCGCCGAGAGACGGATGGGCGGCCAAGTCGGAGCGGATCTTATTGACGCACCACTCGTTGACGCCGCGGCTGAACGGGTTGACGGAACGGTAGTTGCCGAACCAGTGGGACTGCGTGGTGAACCACTCCGGATGCGCCACCAGGATGGGATCCGGCTGGAGTCCCCAGCAATTCTTTTGCAGGAAGCCGCGCGGGGAGAACCAGACCAGCGGTTTGATGCCGCGGTTGTCGCACGCCTTGAGCAGGTCGTCGTAGCCGGGCGGCGTCTGGGTGTAGTTGCCCCGGTAGGCAATGCCGTGGGAGACGTCGCGGTAGTCGCTGAACAGGGACAGCATGCCGACACCGCAGTCCTCAAAGCGTTGCAGGAGCGGCCGGGGGTCAAGGTTGGGGTCAATCTGGAAATGGTTGCCGGGCTTGGCCGCCGGCGCCTCCGGCAACCGGAAGCCCATGAAGCGCATTTTGGCCCGGTCGAGCACCGCCGGCCGGCCGGGCATGGTCTGGTCGCCCTTGCCAATGTAAATGCCGCTCAGCGGGTTGAACGCTTGGGTGTTCAGAAGGTCGGCGGTGCCGAGAGTCTCCGGCGAGCGTTTGAAGACGGCAAGGTTCAGCTTCCAGGAGAACGAGTCGCCGCCCTTGAAGACGAAGGGAATGGCATTCCACTTTGAGACGTCGCCATTCTTGTTGTAGAAATCAATGGTATTGCCGGAGGCGCCGTGGAGATCGAACCGGAGGAGGCTGCCGTCGGCGCCGCAACTGACCATCTCGCCCATGGCGTTATAGGAGTCCGGCATGAAGGCATGCAGTTCCAGCGCCCGCGCCTTGGAGTTGAAAATGAAATAAGGCACATGACCGCCGAGAACCCAAAAGCTTGGCTGGCCGTATGGAGCGGAGACCGGCCCCGAGCCGTTCGTCTGGGTATCGAACGGGACGGCGGCGGCCTTGACCGCGACCGGGACGGTGGTGAAGGCGGTTCCGGGCTGGCCGGAAATCCGGACCTCCAGGGCGAGCAGCCGTTTTTTGAGGGCCAGGGTGATGCGCTTTTCCAGCCCGCCGGCGGAGCGCATGACCAGTTCCAGGCGGCCGGCGCCGGCGGTTTTGGTGATGGTCCAGGAGGTGGTTGGGTCGCCCGGATCGAGCAGGGGTGAGAGATCAAGCACGGGCGTGCCATCCGGCAGGAGCAGGGTGCTGCCGTCAAGCTTGAGGTCAACCGGTTCGGCTGGCGCCGGAACCGTCTGGTCGGGGAAGGTTTTGACGCCCGCGTCGCTGGCCAGGCGCGCGCTGGCGCCGGCGATGGCGGTGTATTTGGCCGGCGTCACGCCGGTGATCTCAGCGTCGATCTCCTGGATGTTCAGGTTGCCGGCCGGCTGTTTGGGCAGGACGACGCGCAGATAGCGGAACCCCGCGGCCTCGCCGGGAGCGAAGGAAAATTTCATGCGGTTGGCAATCTTGCCGAACTCGGTGATGGCGGGGAAGGAGTGTTCGGCCCGGGCACCGGGCAGCCGGGTGAACTCCCGGCCGTCCCGCGAGGTGGCCAGTTCAACCACGGCGTCCACCGGCAGCCGGCCGTACAGCAGCACGCTCAGCGCGGTCATGTCTTGGCACGGCCCGCCCAGATCCCAGGTGACGGTGACCGGGGCGTTGCCAAGACCAAGCCGGACCCCGTTGTCCGGCTCGGGAATGCCGAGAATAGGGAAGAAGGGGGTGGCGCCGCCGTCCACAAAGCCGCCGGCCAGGTCGAGCCAGGCGGCATTTGGCGGTTCAACGACGGGGAGAACGTCTTGAAGCGTGTCCGTGGCCGAAGCGCGGCCTTGCTGGTCATAGGTCACGGTGACCGCCCAGCCGGGAGCGGCCGCCAGAAGGACGGCAAGGAGCAGGGACCAGCGGAAAAAACGGAACGATTGCATGGCCGTGGGCTTTCTTTTTGAATGAGTCATGGGAAAATGGTTATTGGCTCTGCAATTCATTGGACATGAATGGGATTTGGTTTGTTGTCCCGGCTTCAGCCGGTGGCATGACGCCGGGGAGGGTGCCCGCTCCGACTAAAGTCGGTACAACGAACAGGGCCATCACGGCCGGCGGCTGCCCCCCGGCCGCTATTTGTATCTGCCCCTTTTACCGGCGCTGGCGCCGGCCGGCCAGGAACAGGCCTGCCAGTCCCAGCAGCCCCAGGGCGGCCGGCTCCGGAATGGTGGTCACCGTCAGATTGTCGAAGGTGCCGGAAAGCCAATCGGCGGTGCCATTGTTGTTAAAGCCGACGCCGACGCCGCTGCCGCTGGTGATGGCATTGGCCGACGTGTCGGTCCCGGTAAGGGAAAACGCGCCGTACTGCAGGGTGTAGGTGACGGAACCGTCAAGGTTGTTGGCCAGGGTCACCGCCATGGTGACCGGGTCGGTGTTGTTGAACACGGATTTGATGCCACTGGTGTAAAGTTGCGTGCCGACTCCGCCGTTAAGACGATAGAAGCTGAGCGTGGTACTGCTGCCGTCGTTATAGTGCGACAGGTAATAGCCGTCGCTGTAGCCTGTTTCCCCCAGCCGGACATAGAAAAAAGATTGTTTGGCCCCAGTTTTAGCGCTTAGGGATTCAATGACGGAATAGATCACGGGAACATCGCCGTGGTCCAGACTGAAGTTGTTGGCGAGGTTGGTGCGGAGATTCAAGCGCAACCCTTGATAGGCCTCGATGGTGGCGTTGTTGGCGGCATAAGAAACCTTCGCGCCGTTCCAGCCGCCATCGGTTGCGGTTACAGTAAACCGCGCGGCCGCCGCGGCGGTGTTGGTAAAATCCTCCGAAAAGATGATGGCGGCGCTGGCGGTGCCGGCCAAGCCCAACAGGCCGGAAGCGAGGAGAAGATAAAGACGGGCGGTGTTCATGTTGAGAGGCTCCTTTTGGATGGACGGTTCTTCGGGGAAATGAACGGACTTAACACGGACGAAACAGGGGTGTTTGATGGAGGACGTATCCTTTCAGGGTGGTGGATCACGGTGCGGTCATCACGGTGTCCCAGTTCCATTTGGCGTAATCGCCCAAGGCTTTGCCGTTGATGTAGGTTTCGACGTGGCCGTCGAGCAGCAGGAAGTTGCCGGCCTTCTGATGATAGCCGGTGTAAGGATGCGGGTAGGGCGAGGTTGAGCCGTCCAGATAATTGCCGCCGTAGTTCCAGTAACACATGGTGACCGGCTGGCCGTTGGCGCAGCGGATGTTGGTCGGGACATGCCATTCGGTGACAATGAACGAGTTGCCGGGCTGGGGGAACTGGGAGGCCTTGACCGGTTTTTCCCAAAAGAAATAATTGCCGTAAAGCCGGGAGTAGCTGCGTTTTCGCCCGAATGGCTGGGGGTAGGCGTCGGAGGGGCACTTGAAGATGTCGCTTTTGGGGTCCACGGGATCGGAACCTTGTGGGGGTCGAACAACCTGCCCCGCATAGCCTTGCAGCAGCGAATCCCAAGTGACCATGTCGGGGGGATAATCGTTGGTCGCCATCGGGATGTAGTCGGAATAATCGGTGCCGTAGAGAGCCAGGCAGACCCCGATCTGTTTTTGGTTGCTGACGCATTGGATGCGCCGGGCCGATTCCCGGGCGTTGCCCAGCGCCGGCAGTAGCATGGCCGCCAGGATGGCGATGATGGCGATCACCACCAGCAGTTCGATCAGGGTGAAACGGGGGCGCGCGATTTTCATGGGGGTTGGGTGTCCCGTTTGCTGATTGCCACCGGCCGGGTAGACTGCCGGACCACCAGTTCCGGCACGATGACGACCTGCCGGGGCGGGCCGCCGCTTTTGCCGCGCGGACTCCGCGGCGCCGTCAGGCGGGCGCTCAACAACTCCCACACCCCCGCGGCCAGCTTGTCAGTGGGCAGCCGAATGGTGGTCAGCGGCACCACAAATTCCGCCGCCGCATCGATGTCGTCAAAACCGATGACCGAGAGGTCGTCCGGCACCGCGATCTTGTGGCTGCGCAGGGCGGAAACCGCCCGGATCGCCAGCCGGTCCGAACTGCAGACGATGGCGGTCGGCCAGGCGGCCCGCGGCCGGCTCAGCAGGAAGTCCACCAACTCGTTGCCGCCGGCCAGCGGGTCCGCCGTTTCAAAGGACTGCAGCTGCCGGCCGCCCAGCGCCTTCCAGGCCAGGGTGAATTCGTGGCGGCGCAGCGCCTGGATGGCCTGGCTGCTGTCGCGCACCTTGCCGGCGCTGAAGTGCAGAACCCGCCGGTGGCCCAACGACCACAGGTGTTCCGCCGCCAGCCGGTCCCCGCGCGCCTCGTCGAACACCACGTTCGGATACGGCGAATGCGCGGCGGCGGTCTCGCCCAGCGTGACGACCGGAATGCCGGCCGCCGTCAGCTGGGCCAGGAGATCGTCGTTGTGGTGCGCCGGGTCGCGGGCGATCACCAGGGCGTCCACCTTTTTGGCGTGAAACGCCCGCAGGTAGCGGGCTTCGCGGGCGCTGTCGAATTCGCTGTTGGCAATGAAGACGGAATAGCCGGCCGGACTGCACAAGTCGTCGAGGCGGGTAAACAGGTCGGCGTAAAAATTGTTCTTCAGCGAATGGACCAGCACGCCGAGGGTGTGGGTCTTGCCGGTGGCCAGCGAGCGCGCGAGCTCGTTGCAGGTATAGCCCAGCTCGCGGGCGATGGCCAGGATGTGCTCCCGCTTCTCGGGGCTGACCCCGATGGTGGAGGGGCGCGAGCTGCCGTTGAGGGCGGCGTAGACGGCGGCCCGCGAGGCGTGGGCCTTGTGGGCGATCTCGAGCACGAGCGGGCGCTGGCGGGGTTGGTTCATGAGGGGCGTGTGTGGGTTATGGTTTGGTGATATAGACCGTCCTAGGGTTCACTGGAGGCAATATAGACCGGTCTATATTTTTGTCAAGACCCCGGCCCCGGCCCCGGCGGTTGACCCGCGGCCGAACCGGGTTAAATTGGCGTTTTAAACAACTATTTTAATTTTGCCGTCAGGCCCGCCCATGCCCGCCACTCCCCCGAAACTGCCGCGCGCCCCCCGCGACCCGACCCGCCAGCGCCTGCTCGAGGCGGCCGGCCGGGTGTTTGCCGAAAAGGGGTTCCGCGAGGCCACCGTGGCCGACATCTGCGAACTGGCCGGCGCCAACATCGCGGCGGTCAACTACCATTTCCGCACCAAGGAAACGCTGTACGCCGAGGCGTGGCGGCTGGCGTTCCAGCGTTCCTTGGACGCGCACCCCCCCGACGGCGGCGTGCCGCCGACGGCGCCGCCCGCGGAGCGCCTGCGCGGCCGGATCCGGTCGGTGATCAGCCGGATCACGGATCCGGAAAACCGCGAGTTTGAGATCATCCACAAGGAATTTGCCAATCCGACCGGCCTGCTGGCGGAAGTGATGCGCGAATCCATCGAGCCCCTGCGCCAGGGCACCCAGGGGATCGTCCGCGAGCTGCTGGGCCCCAAGGCCTCCGAGCAGGAGGTCGGGTTGTGCCAGATGAGCGTTATTTCCCAGTGCATGCATCCCGGGTTGCGGCGGCGTTGCCGGAACTCGCCGGCTGGCCAACGGTCCAAACCGGTCGAACCCGCACTGGACATCGATCAGGAAAACATGATTGAGCATATCACCCGGTTCAGCCTGGCCGGCATTCAGGAAATCCGCCGGCGCCGCGAGACACCCGCTTCCCGGAGTTTGTAAGATGAAAACCTTCAGCAAAAGCATCCTTATTGCCGCGGGCGTGGTTCTGGTGGCGGGCGGCGGCTTCGCCGCTTGGCGGTATGGCAAGCCCGGGGCGCCGGCCACCACCTACCGCACCGCGGTCGTGACCCGCGGCGCCGTGGTGTCGACCATCGGGGCGTCGGGCACGGTGGAGCCGGAGGAACTGGTGGATGTCGGCGCTCAGGTCGCCGGCCAGATTCTCCGCTTCGGCAAGGACCGGGCGGGGCGCGCCATCGATTACGGCTCGGAAGTCGAGGAAGGCATGGTGCTGGCGGTGATCGACGACGCCGTCTACCAGGCGGCGGTGGCCGAGGCCACCGCGCAGCTGGCCCAGGCCAGCGCGAACCAGCTCAACGCCGAGGCCAGCCGCGACCAGTTGAAGGCCAAGCTGCACCAAGCGAACCGCGACTGGGAGCGGGCGAAGAAACTCGGCCCCTCGGACGCCCTGGCGGAAAGCAGCTACGACAATTACCAGGCGGCCTACGAGATCGCCAAGGCCAACCTGGCGATGGGCGAGGCCGCCATCACCCAGGCCAAGGCCAGCGTCGCCCAAAACCAAGCCGTGCTCCAGCGCGCCCAGCGGAACCTCGGTTTTTGCACCATTGTCTCGCCGGTCCGGGGGGTGGTCATCGACCGTTGCGTCAACATCGGCCAGACCGTGGTGTCGAGCCTCAACGCCCCGAGCCTGTTCCTGATCGCCAAAGACTTGAAGCGGATGCAGGTGTGGGTGGCGGTCAATGAGGCCGATATCGGCAACGTCCATCCGGGACAACCGGTGAGCTTCACGGTGGACGCCTTTCCCGGCGAGACGTTCCGCGGCACGGTCAAGAAAGTCCGGCTGAACGCCAGCATGTCGCAGAACGTGGTCACCTACACCGTGGAAGTCAGCACCGACAATCCCGGCGGCCGGCTGCTGCCCTACCTGACCGCCAACGCGCAGTTCGAGCTGGCGCGGCGCGACAACGTGCTGCGGGTTCCCAACGGCGCCCTCCGCTGGCAGCCCAAGCCGGAACAGACCGCGGCCGCGGCCGGAGCGAAACCGGCAAAGGCGCGCCACCCGGGGGCCGCCAACGGTAGCGAGGACGCGGCCGGCACCGCCACCGTGTGGGTGCTGGACGGGGCGCTGGTCCGGCCGGTGGCCGTCCACGCCGGTATCACGGACGGCATTGTCAGCGAGATTTCAGGCGAAGGCGTCACGGAAGGGCTGACCGTGGTGGTCGGCGAAAAGACCGCCGCCACGACGGAGACGCCGACATCCGGCACGGTCAATCCGTTCACGCCGAAGATGCCGTCCCGGCGTAGCGCCGCCCCGCCGCCGCCCCCGCCACGCTAATGCCGAATCAAAGGCGCTCGGTCATGCCCCTCATCGAATTAAAAAACATCTGCAAGGACTATCCGATCGGCGACGGCAGCGTCTCCGTGCTCAAGGCGGTTTCGCTCACCATTGAGCGCGGCGACTTTGTCTCCCTGATGGGGGCGTCGGGTTCGGGCAAGAGCACCCTGATGAACATTCTGGGCTGCCTGGACCGCCCCACGGCGGGTGAATATTGGCTGGACGGCCGGGAGATGACCGGGCTGTCCGCGGACGAACGGGCGTGGACGCGGAACCACCGGCTTGGCTTTGTCTTTCAGAATTTCAACCTGCTGCCGCGCACCACGGCCCTCGAAAATGTGATGATGCCGCTGTCCTATGCCCACGAGGCCCTGTCCGAACAGGAGGAGCGCCGGCGGGCCGGGGCGATGCTGACGCGGTTCGGCCTGGCCGACCGGTTCCAGCACCACCCCTCCCAGTTGTCCGGCGGGCAGCAACAGCGGGTGGCCATCGCCCGGGCGCTGATCAACCGGCCGCCCGTGCTGTTTGCCGACGAGCCGACCGGCAACCTGGACTCCCGCACCAGTGAGGAGGTGCTGCGCCTGTTCCAGGAGCTCAATGCCAAGGAAGGCATCACCATCATCTTGGTCACCCATGACGCCGCCGTGGCCCGGCACGGCGGGCGGGTCATCCACATCCGTGACGGCATGATCGCCGCCCCGGAAGAACCCGGCGGCGCCCCGCCCCAGGGAGAACCGGCCGCATGAAGATCCACCGCACCCTGTTCACCGCCCTGCGCGCCCTGCGGCGCAACCCGATGCGGGCGCTGCTGACGACCCTGGGCATCGTCATCGGCGTGGCCGCGGTCATCGCCATGATGGAGATTGGCCGCGGCTCGTCCGAATCGATCCGCAGCTCCATCTCCAGCATGGGCGCCAACAACATCATGATCCGCCCCGGCACGGTGACGGCCAGCGGCGTCTCCTTCGGCAGCGGCAGCATCAAGACCCTGGTGCCCGCGGATTGCGAGGCGATCCTGCGCGAATGCCCGGCCGTCCGCTGCGTCACCCCGCTGATCCAGGCCCGCGCCCAGCTCGTCTATGGCAGCCGCAATTGGGTGCCCTCCTCCATTTACGGCGCCTCCGAGACCTTTCTGGACGTGCGCGACTGGACCGAACTCTCCGAGGGCGAACCGTTCACGGAACACGATGTCCGCACCGCCAACCGCGTCTGCCTCCTCGGACAAACCATCGCCCGCGAGCTGTTCCAGGGCGAATCCCCCCTGGGCAAGGAAATCCGGGTGAAGAACGTGCCGTTCCGTGTGATCGGCGTGCTGAGCCCTAAGGGCGCCAACATGTTCGGCATGGATCAGGACGACATCCTGGTGGCGCCGTGGACGAGCATCAAGTACCGGCTTTCCGGCTCCAGCATGAGCATGGTCAACCAAAGCGCGACCACGGCCTCCTCCTCCCGTTCCCCCGGCGACCTTTACTCCGCCAGCAGCGCCAGCCTGTACCCCGCCGCCTCCAGCAACTCCACCCTATCCGTCCGTTTCGCCAACATCGACCAGATTTACGCCTCCGCCGTCTCCTCGGCGGCCATTCCCGACGCCATCAGCCAGATCGCCAGCGTGCTCCGCGAGCGGCACCGGCTCCAACCCGGCCAGCCCGACGACTTCCAGATCGGGAACATGACGGAGATGCTCAAAGTGTTGACCTCGACCACCGCCCTGATGACCAACCTGCTGCTGTGTGTCGCCTTCATCTCCCTGGTGGTCGGCGGCGTGGGCATCATGAACATCATGCTGGTCTCCGTCACCGAGCGCACCCGCGAGATCGGCCTGCGGATGGCGGTGGGCGCCAGGGCCCGCGACATCCTCCGCCAATTCCTGATCGAGTCGGTGGTGCTTTGCCTGGCCGGCGGCGCCATCGGCATCCTGCTGGGGCACGGCGGTTCGCTCCTGGTCAAACAGGTTCTGAAATGGCCGGTCGCCACCTCGCCGGGCGCCATTCTGGCCGCCGTCGCGGTTTCCGCCACGGTGGGCGTCGTGTTTGGTTTTTACCCGGCCTGGAAGGCGTCCCGGATGGATCCCATCGAAGCCCTGCGTTATGAGTGAGACAGGGATTCAGAACTCAGAAGGCAGAATAAACCCCTGCTGACTACTGGATTCTATCTACTTCTGCAACTCACTTACATGTAAATGCTGGTATTAAGGATATTCCCATGCCACACCGCTCCCCATCGCCACGCTCCGCGGCACAGCCGTTCCTGGCACTTCTCCTGCTGCTGGCCGCCGGCGGGTGCAAAGTCGGCCCCGACTACCGGCCGCAGCAGCCCCAGCTGCCCCAGGCGTGGTTTGGGCCGACCGTGAAGCCGTCGCCGGCGGAGGCCGCCGCCCAGG
>JBAZJM010000008.1:0-34677 GCA_041651315.1 Lentisphaeria bacterium
GCCCCGACATCCGCGACCGTGCCGCGCTCGAGAGCAACTTTCGCCAGAAGTTCGAAACCCTCAACCGTGTCCGCCTCACCGACGGCGAATTCCACCGCCTCCTCGACGAACTGATCACCCCCGATGTTTTCACCGCCGCCCGGGTCCTGCGCGAGAAGAACGAATTTACGCGCGACGACGGCACCCCCCTTATACTAACGCTCGTCAACATCCGGGACTGGTGCAAGAACGACTTTGAGGTCGTCCATCAGCTTCGCATCAACACCGACTACAGCCACCACCGCTACGACGTCATCCTCCTCATCAACGGCGTCCCCGTCGTCCAGATCGAGCTGAAGACCCTCGGCGTCAGCCCGCGCCGCGCCATCGAGCAGGTCGTCGAGTACAAGAACGACCCCGGCAACGGCTACACCCGCACGCTCCTCTGCTTCATCCAGCTCTTTGTCGTCAGCAACCGCACCGAGACGTTCTACTTCGCCAACAACAACGCCCGGCACTTCGCCTTCAACGCCAACGAGCAGTTCCTCCCCGTCTATCGCTTCGCCAAGCCCGATAACACCCCCGTCGCCTACCTCGACGTCTTCGCCGACCACTTCCTCCAAAAGTGCACACTCGGCCGCATGATCAGCCGCTACATGGTGCTCATCCAGAGCGAGCAGAAGCTCCTCATGATGCGCCCCTACCAGATCTACGCCGTCCAGGCCATCATCGACTGCATCGAGCAGAACAACGGCAACGGCTACATCTGGCACACCACCGGCAGCGGCAAGACCCTCACCTCCTTCAAGGCCTCCACCCTCCTCAAGGACAACCCCGCCATCGACAAGTGCCTCTTCGTGGTGGACCGCAAGGACCTCGACCGGCAGACGCGCGAGGAGTTCAACCGCTTCCAGGAAGGCTGCGTCGAGGAAAACACCAACACCGCCACCCTCGTCCGCCGCATGCTTTCCGACGACAACGCCGACAAGGTCATCGTCACCACCATCCAAAAACTCGGCCTTGCCCTGGACGAGACCGGCAAACGCAACCAGCAACGGACCACCCAGGGCCGCAAAACCTTCACCCAGCGCCTCGACCCGCTGCGCGACAAACGCTTCGTCTTCATCTTCGACGAATGCCATCGCTCCCAGTTCGGCGATAACCACCAGGCCATCAAGGAATTCTTTCCCCGCGCCCAGCTCTTCGGCTTCACCGGCACGCCCATCTTCGAGGAAAATGCCTTCCGCGTTCAGGTTGCGGGCAACCAGGCGTCCTTCCGCACCACCGTCGACACCTTCCAGCGCGAACTGCACAAATACACCATCACCCATGCCATCGAGGACAAGAACGTCCTTCGTTTCCATGTGGACTACTACAAGCCCGAAGGAAAGGACGCCCCAAAGGCCGGCCAAACGCTCGCCAAGCGCGCCGTCGTCCAGGCCATCCTCGACAAGCACGCCGCCACCACCCACGCGCGCCGCTTCAATGCTCTCCTCGCCACCGCTTCCATTGACGACGCCATCGAGTACCACGGGCTGTTCCAGACCGTTCAGGCCGCGCGGCAGGCCGCCGACCCCGCCTTCGTCCCGCTTAAGGTCGCCTGCGTCTTCTCCCCGCCCGCCGACGGCGACGCCGACGTGCGGCAACTTCAGGAAGACCTGCCGCAGGAAAAGGCCGACAACGAAAAGGACCCCGACCGCAAGAAGGCTGCCCTCCGCGCCATCATCGAAGCCTACAACACCCGCTACGGCGCCAACCACTCCGTCGGCGAGTTCGACCACTACTACCAGGACGTCCAAAAGCGCATCAAGGATCAGAAGTTCCCCAACGCCGACCTCCCCAAAAAGGGCGCCGAGAAGATCGATGTCACCATCGTCGTGGACATGCTTCTCACCGGCTTCGACTCCCAATATCTGAACACCCTCTACGTCGACAAGAACCTCAAGCACCACGGCCTCATCCAGGCCTTTTCCCGCACCAACCGCGTCCTCAACGCCACCAAGCCCCATGGCCAGATCCTCGACTTCCGCGCCCAAAATGACGTCGTCGATACCGCCATCGCCCTTTTTTCCGGCGTCGGCAACGGCACCCAGGCCCGCGAAATCTGGCTCGTGGAACCCGCACCGAAGGTCGTCGAAAAACTCAAGACCGCCCTCGACAACCTCGGCGACTTCATGCAATCGCAGGGGCTCGAACCGAAACCCGAGAATGTGTCCGCCCTGCGCGGTGATGCGGCCCGCGCCGCCTTCATCGAGCGCTTCCGGGAGGTCCAGCGCCTCAAGACCCAACTCGACCAATACACCGACCTCTCGCCCGAGACCCGCACCGAGGTCGAGAAACTCCTGCCGCGCGACGAACTCAATGCCTTCCGCGGCGTGTACCTCGAAACCGCCCAGCGCCTCCGCGCCGAACAGGCCAAGCCCGGCGCCGCCCCCGATCCCGCCGTTGACCAGCTCGACTTCGAGTTCGTCCTTTTCGCTTCGGCCGACATCGACTACGACTACATCATGGCGCTGCTTTCCCGCTTCTCGCAGCAGCCCCCCAGCAAGCAGGCCATGAGCCGCGAACAACTCATCGGCCTCATCCAGGCCGATGCCAAGTTCATGGACGAGCGCGAGACCATCACCGAGTACGTCCGCACCCTCCAGGCCGGCCAGGGTCTCGACGAAAAGGAAATCGAAGCCGGTTACCGCCGCTTCCGCGACGAGCGCCACGCCGCCGAACTCGCCGCCGTCGCACAAAAACACTGCCTCGCCCCGGACCGCCTCCAGTCATTTGTGGACGCCATCCTCCAGCGCATGGTCTTTGATGGCGAGCAACTCACCGAACTTCTGGAACCCCTCGGCCTGACGTGGAAAGCCCGCCGCGTCGCCGAACTCGCCCTCATGGCGGACCTCGTGCCCCTCCTCAAGAAGCGCGCCGCCGGCCACGACATCTCCGGCCTCAGCGCCTATGAACAGTAAAATCTCACACGAAGGCACGAAGCCACGAAGGGATGCAAAGAACGGGGGCAACCGATGAATAGAACCTTCGTGCCATCTTGTCATCGAGCGAATCATCTTCCTGCCGTCAGGAAAATGGTCGTATCAAACTCCGATAAACCCGTCGAATTCGACGGGTTTAACCCCGCCGAATCGAACCGAGTTACTACTCTGCCAACGGGTCGACTGCCATGAGTAAAGCCATCAGCATCGAAGTCAAAGGCACGTCCGTTTCCATCCTCGCCGGCAAAGATGGAGATTATATTTCTCTCACCGACATGCTCCGGGCCAAGGACGGCGAGTTCTTCATCTCCGACTGGCTGCGCAACCGCAATACCGTGGAGTTTCTCGGCATCTGGGAATCCGTGTTCAACCCCGATTTTAATTGTGGCGAATTCGCCATAATTAAGAGCCAAGCTGGCCTCAACAGCTACAAGCTCAGCGTCAAGGAATGGGTCGCCAAAACCAATGCCATCGGCCTCAAAGCCACCACCGGACGCTACGGTGGTACCTACGCCCACCCGGACATCGCCTTTGAATTCGGAATGTGGATCAGCCCCGAATTTAAAATTTATCTGGTCAAGGAGTTCCGCCGTCTCAAGGAGGAAGAAAACAACCGTCTTCAGCTCGGCTGGAACCTCCAACGCACCCTGGCCAAGATCAACTACCGCATCCACACCGACGCCATCAAGGAAACCCTCATCCCGCCCGCCGTCACCCCGGCCCAGGCCAACCTCGTGTACGCCAGCGAGGCCGACCTCCTCAACGTCGCCCTCTTCGGCCAGACCGCGAAACAGTGGCGCGACGCGCACCCCGACGCCGAGGGCAACCTCCGCGACCACGCGCCCCTCGAGCAGTTCGTCGTCCTCACCAACCTTGAAAGCCTCAACGCCGTGCTCGTCCGCCAGGGCCTCCCCGCTCCCGAACGCCTTCTCCGGCTCAACGAGATCGCCATCACTCAGATGCGGACCCTGCTGGCCGAACCCAACGTGAAACGACTGAAATGATGAAACCCGCCGCCGCCAAACCCAAACGCACGCCCAAGTCGCACGGCCCGGGAACGCCGACGCCCCTGGGAACGCCGACGTCCTCGTCGGCAAGCAGAGCCGGCGGGGACGCCGGCGCTCCCAGCGAAACCCGCCCACGTCTCCGCTTCCCGGAGTTCCGTGATGCGCCGGGGTGGGCCTGCAAACCAATGGGCGAGGTCTATTCTTTTAAGGGCAATAACTCGTTTTCTCGCGACCAACTTAACTACGAGCGCGGTTCCGTTAAGAATATCCATTACGGCGACATTCATACCAAGTTCTCGACACTCTTCGACGTCACCAAAGAGACGGTTCCATTCATCAATCCCTCCGAATCGTTGGACGGTTTCCGTTCTGAGAACGACTGTGTCGAGGGCGATATGATTCTCGCCGATGTCTCGGAAGATTTGGAGGACGTCGGCAAAAGCATAGAAGTCGTTCGCTTGCACGGCGAGCGCGTCGTCGCTGGTCAGCATACTATTCTCGCTCGGCCGAACGACGACAATCTCGTCGTCGGCTTCGGTGCTTACCTCTTCAAGTCCAGACGCGTTCGCACCCAAATCCAGAAAGAGGCGCAAGGCGCGAAGGTCTTGGGCATATCTGCAACGCGCCTCACGAAGATCGAACTCCCGATCCCAAGCACCAAGGCCGAACAACACAAGATCGCCTCCTGCCTCTCCTCCCTCGACGACCTGATCGGCGCCGAAAGCCAAAAACTCGCCGCGCTCAAGGCCCACAAGCAGGGCCTCATGCAGCAGCTCTTCCCCCTCGAAGGCGAAACCGTCCCCAGGCTCCGCTTCCCGGAGTTCCAGAATGCGCCGGAGTGGAGTGTAAAGAAACTCAATGAGTTGTTGTTTGAGACAAAACACCGAAATCGGTCTCTTGAGCTTGGCCCTAACGATGTGCTGTCGGTGTCGGGAGAGTTTGGTTGCGTGAACCAAATTGAGTTCATGGGACGTTCATATGCAGGTGTGACCGTCAAAGATTATCATGTCGTTGAGTTGGGTGACATTGTTTACACTAAAAGCCCACTGAAAAAGAATCCTTACGGCATCATCAAAGAAAACAAATGGAAGCGAGGTATCGTTTCGACATTGTATGCCGTCTATCGACCTTTCTCCGGTTGTTCTGCAACCTACTTGGATCATTTCTTTTCAGTGGACTACAACCTCAATGCCTACTTGCAGCCCATTGTCAGAAAGGGTGCAAAGAATGACATGAAGGTCAACAACGCCGATGTCCTCAAAGGAGACATCTGTGTTCCCGAAATACAAGAACAACAAAAAATCGCCACCTACCTCTCTTCACTCGACACCATGATCGCTGCCCAAGGCGACAAGGTCGAGGCCCTCAAGTCCCACAAGAAAGGGCTGATGCAGCAGCTCTTTCCGTCCCCAGCGGAGGCGGAAGCATGAACAACAAACCAAAGGTCAAAAAATACGCGAACCTGAGAGCATTGGCCAGGAAGTTGCGTGATGATCACGCCGGCGTGGAGATCATCCTCCTATACGCCTACAACCGTACCGGTAAGACGCGACTCTCCATGGAGTTCAAGGACACAGGAAAGCGTAAGAACAACGGCGACGCCGACACGCTTTACTTTAACGCCTATACCGAAGACCTGTTCACATGGGAGAACGATCTCGATGGTGACACATTCCGCCACCTCCGGCTCAATCCCGACTCCACTTTCTTCAACGGCCTGAAGGATCTCGCGCTCGACGAGACTATTGCTGGCTACCTCAGCCGCTACGCCGACTTTGACTTCGATATCGACTACGGGGCATGGACAGTATCTTTCCGGAAAGACAACGATGAGAACATCAAGATATCCCGAGGGGAGCAGAACATCTTCATCTGGTGCCTCTTCATGGCCATCTGCGAGCGAATGCTCGACGGTCACGCATCCTACCAAGCGTTCAAATACCTTTACATCGACGACCCAATCTCCTCGTTAGATGACAATAATGCCATTTCAGTCGCTTGCGATCTCGCCAAGCTTCTCCGCCGAGCTGCCAGCCGTAAAGACCAGAATGGTGCTCCCACCCCAATCAAGGTCGTTTTCTCCTCCCACCACGCCCTCTTCTTCAACGTGATGTGCAACGAGATTGGCAGGGCGAAGGAGGATGAGCCGAAAGTATCATACAAACGCTACTTCCTGCACCGCCCCAATGGAGGCGGTGCTTATACGCTGCGTGCCACCGAGGACACTCCCTTTTTCCACCACGTCGCGTCTCTTGCCGAGCTACAACTGGCCGCCGACCCTAACACAGGAAAGCTCTACACCTTCCACTTCAATGCGTTGCGCAGTATTATGGAGAAAACTGCCTCTTTCTTCGGGCATGCTGAAATCTCCTTCTGCCTCAAAGCCCTGAATAACGAAAAAGATAGGGCGCTCTACAACCGTGCCATAAACCTTCTCAGTCACGGCAAATACGCCATCCACGAACCGACCGAAATGGGCGAGGACAACAAGGGCCTGTTCCGGCGCATTCTCAGCGACTTCACCACCAAATTCCAATTCGCTCTGCCGGACATTGTGTAGCCCACACCGGTGACAGCCCCTCAAACAAACGGACCCACCCAATGATCGACACCAACCAAAGACAACTGGGCGCGACCCTCTGGAAAATCGCCGACCGACTGCGCGGGGCGATGAACGCGGATGATTTCCGCGACTACATGCTGGCCTTCCTCTTCCTGCGCTACCTCTCGGGCAACTATGAAGCCGCAACGAAGAAGGAACTGGGCCAGGATTACCCCGCCATCTCCGCCGGCGATCCCCGCGTGCCGCTGGCGATCTGGTACGCCAACAATCCCGGCGACGTGGCGGACTTCGAGAAGCAGATGCGGCGCAAGGTCCACTACGTCATCAGACCCAATTACCTCTGGGCCAACATTGCGAACCTCGCACGCAACCAGAGCGGCGACCTGCTCGAGACCCTGCGGGACGGCTTCAAATACATCGAGAATGACTCGTTCGAGAGCACCTTTCGGGGCCTCTTCTCGGAGATCAACCTCAGCTCCGAGAAACTCGGCCGCACCCTCGCCGAGAAGAACAACAAACTCTGCGACATCATCAAGGAGATCGCCAAGGGGCTCGCCGAGTTCTCCTCCAAATTTGACGCACTCGGTGGCGCCTATGAATATCTGATCGGCCAATTCGCCGCCGGCTCGGGCAAGAAGGCCGGCGAGTTCTACACCCCGCAGCAGATTTCGACCATCCTCTCGCGCATCGTCATCCTTGACAGCCATGACCCCAAAGAGGGGCCGGTCAAACACCTCGACAGCGTTCTCGACTTCGCCTGCGGTTCCGGCTCGCTGCTGCTCAACGTGCGCGAGCAGACGGGCAAGCGCGGCATCGGCAAGATCTTCGGCCAGGAGAAGAATATCACCACCTACAACCTCGCGCGCATGAACATGCTGTTGCACGGGGTGAAGGACACGGAGTTTGAGATCTTCCACGGCGACACTCTGACCAACGACTGGGACTTCCTGCGCGAAACTAACCCCGCCAAGATGCCCAAATTCGACGCCGTTGTCGCCAATCCTCCGTTCAGCTATCGATGGAAGCCCGAGGAGGACATGGGCAACGACGTGCGTTTCAAGAACTACGGCTTGGCCCCCAAGTCCGCCGCCGACTTCGCCTTCCTTCTACACGGCTTCCACTACCTCAAAGACCAGGGCGTCATGGCCATCATTTTACCGCATGGCGTTCTCTTCCGCAGCGGCGCGGAAGAACGCATCCGCACCAAACTCCTCAAGGACGGGCACATCGACACCGTCATCGGCCTGCCCGCGAACCTCTTCTACTCCACCGGCATTCCAGTCTGCATCCTGGTCCTCAAGAAGTGCAAGAAACCCGACGACGTGCTCTTCATCAACGCCGCCGAACACTTCGAGAAAGGCAAGCGCCAGAACCGCCTTCGAGAAGGCCAGCATGGGGAACCCAACGATATCGAGAAGATCGTCGAGACCTATCAGTACCGCCGTGAAGAAGCCCGCTACTCCAAGTGCGTCTCAATGGAGCGCATCGCCGAGGAAGGCTACAACCTCAACATCTCCCGCTACATCCCCACCGCAATGAAGGAAGCCGAGATAGATTTGGCCGCGACTCATCGCGACCTGGTCAGAATCGAGCAAGCCATCCGGCAAGCGACGGCCAAGCACAATAAGTTCCTGAAAGAACTGGGGTGTCCGTTGTTGCCCCTGGCATGAGTTTCTATATGAGTAAAGGGCGCGAAGGGTCAGCGCGAAGGGGCAAACCTTATACAAACGATCTCGAATTGATCTTTTTGTCCGGGGCCGGGGTCGGGTTTCACGTCGATTGGGGACAAGCACGACGCCCTTCAACCGGAAAGCGGCAAAGCCATTGCCGCACTCCAAAACGGTGTAACCTGGTCCGCCCGGGCCGGGCGGCTCCCATGACGTTGGCGTTCTCTTGCTCTCACAGAGGCACGGAGCCACGGAGAAAACGCCTGGCACCCAATCGCCGCACCCAACGCCTTTCCTCTGCGCCTCCGTAGCTCCGTGAGAGATAATTCTTTTTGGCGGGTGGATGCGGTTCAGTCAAGGGGCCACAGCGACGGCGGCAAAGAAAGGCGGTCCCCAAACCTTATTTGTTCCTTAACGCGGAGGGCGATTTCGCCACAAGCACATTCACACCGATGCACTTTGTTGCCGAGATGCTTGTGGCGAAAGCGCCCTCCGGCATTTAGGAAACAAAAGTTTTGGGAAGGGGTTTGGGGATCACCCTTTTTCAAAAGGGTGGCCCCAACATCGTCCGCCAAGTCAATCAAGCCCCCGGCAGGGGCGAAAGGATGAGGCGCCAGGTGCGGTGGCCGGGGCCGACCACATATTCGGGGTGGACATTGCGGGTCCAGCCGGTGTCGCCGCCGAGGCCCATGTGCCAGCCGTCGAGGTGCAGGAAAACCTCCGGCTGCGGTGTCAGTTCCCAGACGTGCCGGGCCGCGGTCAGGGTTTCGCGGGAGTGGTGCAGGGCGCTGAAGTGGAATTGCGGCGCGCCGCGGATGCGGAGTTCGCAGCGGCGGTCGGGATCGGCCACTTCGAGCCAGCGGGTGTCGGTGCGGAGTCCGCACTCGCCGGGGCAGGCGTAATTCTCGAACAGGCCGGTGACGCTGTTCCGGTAGGCGCCGACCAGGGCGGCGGTATGGCGGTCGGGATAGTTTTCCCACGGGCCGCGGCCGAACCAGCGCACCGTTTCCAGGCCGGGGGGCAGGAGCAGGCGGACGCCGATCCGCGGGATCAGCGGGAAGACGTCGGGGATGTCGGTTTCCTGGTCGAGGGTGATTTCACCGCCGGCGGTGACCTGCCAGCGGAGTTCGCAGCGGATGGGGCGGGCGGGATCGGTGCCGGCCAGGGTGCTGGTGACCCGGAGCTCGGCGGCGCCGTCCGCGGTCGGGCGGAGTTCGCAGGCGGTGAGGCGGCGGGTGAGGGTAGCCAGGCCGTTGGCCTGCCATTCCTTCCAGTAGCTGTGCGCCTGGCCGAGGAGCCAGTCATTGTCGGTGGGGGCGCGCATGAATTCTTCGGTGACCGGGCCGGCGAGCAGGTCGCGGTCGCGGACCCGCCAAGAGACGAGGCGGCCGTCGGCGCGGTCCCAAGCGAGGCGCCAGTCGGGGCCGGCGAGTTCCAGGCGGCCGTCCGTTTCGTTTTGCTCCACCGATGGATGTGACGGAAGAACGGAAGGACGGAAGGATGGAACGGACATAACGGACATAACGGACGGAAGGGGCGGGGTGGGGAGGGGGAACTGGGCCCAGGCGACGACGTGGCCGGCGGCGGCCCAGGGCAGGTCGCGGTTGAGCACGGCGCGGAGGTTGAGGAAGCGTTCCGGTGCCGGTCCACATGGTCCACCGGGTCCACCGTGTCCACATGGTCCACCCGGCACCGCGCCGGCCGGCACGGGCAGGGCAACGGCGGTCTTGGCGTCGGGGGCGGTGGCGGGCATGGGCTGGCGTCCGGCGGCTTGGGGCTGGCCGTCCAGGGTCACCTCCCATTCCAGGTCGAGATGGGCCAGGTCCAGGGCGTGGTGCTTGTTCCAGATGATAATCTCATGCCGGGCCAGGTCGCCGGCGAGGAAGGTGACGGGGGCCTGGACGTTTTTCACTTCCCAGGCGCCGGGGTGGGGGTCGAGGTCGGCGCCGACGATGCCGTTGAGGACCTGGGTGGGGTCTTCGCCGGCGGCGGCGTAGTCGAAGGCTTCGCCGAGGTCGTTGCCGTAGCCGAGGACGCGGCGGCCGTCGGGGAGGGGGAGGCGGAGCAGTTTGTCGGCCCAGTCCCAAATGAAACCGCCCTGGAAGGCGGGGTAGCGTTCCACCAGCTCCCAGAAGGCGGCGAAATTGCCGGTGGCGTTGCCTTTGGCGTAGGCGTACTCGCACAGGATCATGGGGCGGGTTTCGGCGGGGTCCGCCATCACCTGCCGGATCCAGTCGAAGCCGGGGTACATGGGGCACATGATGTCGGTGACGGCGGGGCCGGGATTGCCGCTCTCGTACTGGACGGGGCGGGTGGGGTCGAAGGCGCGCAGCCAGGCGGCCATGGCGGCGTGGTGGGGGCCGAAAGAGGATTCGTTGCCCAGAGACCAGACGATGATGGAGGGATGGTTGCGCAGGCACAGGGCCATGCGTACGGCGCGGGCCAGGTACGCCTGGGCCCAGGCGGGGGCGAGGGTGAGGTCGGCCTGGACGCCGTGGGTTTCCAGGTTGGCCTCGCCGATGACGCACAGTCCCAGTTCGTCGCACAGCTCATGCCAGCGCGGGTGGTTGGGGTAGTGCGAGGCGCGCACGGCGTTGAAGTTGAGCTGCTTCATGAGCAGGATGTCGCGGCGCATGTCCGTCTCGGTGACGGCGCGGCCGCGGTCGGGGTGGAACTCATGGCGGTTGACGCCGCGGACGCGCAGGCGGCGGCCGTTGAGCAGGAGCTGGCGGTCGCGGATCTCGACCTGGCGGAAACCGCAGCGGCAGCGTTCGGCCTCAAGAACTTGGCCGCCGGCGTCCTTGAGGGTGAAGACGGCGGTGTAGAGGTCGGGGGTCTCCGGCGTCCAGCGGTGCGGGGCGGGGACCGGGACGTGGAATTGGGCGCAGCCTTTCCGCTGGTGGCTGCCGCAGTACATCGTGGAGGTCTCGTCAAAGGCGGCGGTGATGGGCGCGGCGAGGAGCGGGCGGCCGTCGGGGGCGAACAGGGTGAGCTCGCAGGAGTAGCGGGCGAACTCGGGCACGGCGGGACGGCCGGGGGGGCAGGTCCGGGCGAAATCGGCGTCGGTGCGGGTGAGCCGGGGGACGCTGACCAGGAAGACTTGGGCGTGCAGGACGGCGTCCGGGCCGTTGGCGGCGAGGGTGGTGTGGACCGCATAGTCCCGGAGATGGACCGGCGGCTTGGCGACCAGGTAGACGTCGCGCTGCAACCCGCTCATCTGCCAGTAGTCCTGGTCCTCCAGATAGGTGCCGGCGCAATAGCGGGGGACCAGCGCGGCCAGGTGGTTTACGCCGGGGCGGAGCAGGTGGGTGATCTCGAACTCGGAGGGGAGCTTGCTGTCCTCGCCATAGCCTGCCTCGTGGCCGTTGACCCAGGCGGTGACGGCGCCGTCGGCGCTTTCAAAAACCAGGAAGACCCGGCGGCCGGCCCAGGTTTCAGGGAGGGTGAAGGTGCGGCGGTAGAGCCCGGTGGGGTTGGTGTCCGGCACCAGCGGCGGATTGGGCTGGAACGGGTAGATGATGTTGGTGTAAAGGGGGCGGTCGGGACAGGTGGGCTGGGTGAGCTGCCAGTTGCCGGGCACGGGGATCGCCGCCCAGGCACGGTCGTCGAACTCTGGGGCGGCGAAACCGGCGGGCGCGGCCTCGGGCGCGGCGGCCAGGTGGAATTTCCAAGTGCCGTTGAGGGACTGGACAAAGGGGGAGGCGAAACGGGCGCCGGTGCGTGCGGAGTCCGCATCCGGCCAGGCGCCCCAGGGGGCGTGGGCGGACTCGCGGTGGTGTTCGAAGCGCATGGGGTCTTCCCAGGCGCGGGCGGGGCGCGGCGAGAGGGCGGAGGGGTGCATGGCGCGTCACTATAATGCAGTAGGCTGAAGGCTGTAGGGGGCATAACCGTTTTGTCGGCTGATGTTGGGAACCCCCTTTTGAGGAAAGGCGGTTCCCAAACCCTCCGTCAAACCTTTTTGTTGCCTGAAACGCGGAGGGCGCTTTTACCACAAGTCCGCACAACCGAGGCCATGATTTGCCAGCATGGCTTGTGGTAAAAGCGCCCTCCGGTTTAGGAAACAAAAGTTTTAGGAAGGGGTTTGGGGATCACCCTTTTCCAAAAGGGTGGCCCCAACATTGTCCCCCCAAGCGGTCATGGCGCTGCGGTGCCGGCGCGCATTTGGCATCTGAAATAATCTGTGATATAATATTACAGAAAATTACAGTAACTAGGGCGACATCGCAGACGGGAGACGGACATGCGCAGGACGGAATCGGGACACGACAATTGCGGCGCGGTGGATTGCCGGGCCGGGCAGGCCGCGGCCGCGCGTGGCTGGCTGGCCGCGGGGCTTCTGCTGGCCAGCGGCCTGATGGGCACCGGCGTCCGCGCGGAGACCGCGCCCACCTGGCAGGCGGCGCCCAAGGTCGTGGCCGCGGAGGCGCAGAAGAGCCTGCCGTTCGGCCAGGAACTGCTGGCGGACGGCGATTTTGAGCGTGGCGGTCAGGCGGTGCCCGGCGCCGGCATTTCTCCGGGCTGGTTCGACCTGTCGTCGTGGGCCGATCTCAAGGTGACGTACAATTTGGAAGGCGGGGCCCCGCACGGGGGGCGGGTCGCCCAAAAGATCACCGTCAGCAACCTCAAGTCCGGCTGCGTGTTTTTTGTCAACCAGCAACGGATCAAGGTGGTCCCGCACGGGCTCTACCGGATTTCGCTGTGGCTGCGCGGCGAGGTGGAGAATGGGGCGCCGGTGGAGATCTACCTGCGCAAGGAGGGGGCGCCGTGGACCGATTACAGCGGCGATTTCGTGACGGTGACCAAGGAATGGAAACGGTACACCTTTGACCTGGTTCCCCTGGTCACTGACGACGCGGCGCTGTTTGTCATCAAGCTGAACGGGAACAGCACGCTGGAGGTGGATGACGTCTCCTGCCGGCTGGTGTCCATGCAGTCGCGGGCGATTTCGGTGACGCCGCCCCGCAAGCCGGTCCCGGCCAGCTACTTCAATATGCATATCCATCATTTTGGCGAGCCCACGTGGCCGTTCGTGCCGTTTTACGGCTGGCGTTTTTGGGACACCGGCACCGAGTGGGCGCGGCTGGAAAAAGTGAAGGGGCAGTGGGACTTCAAGCGATTGGATCACCTGGTCAACCGTGCGCTGGAGCATGGGGTCGAGCCATACCTGGCGATGGGGCAGACGCCGGCGTGGGCGGCGGTCAACCCCAAGGCGGACTCGCCCTATGAACCGGGGCTGTCCTCGCCGCCGAAGAACCACGACGACTGGAAGAATTATGTGCGGACCGTGGCCACCCGGTACAAGGGGAAGATGCCCTGTTACGAGATTTGGAACGAGCCGAACTGGGGCGGGTTCTATTCGGGCAGTCCCGCCACGCTGGCGGAGCTGGAGAAAGAAGCCGCGGTTATTTTGAAGCAGGTGGATCCGGCCAACACCGTGATTTCGCCGGGCATCTGCTTCACCCAAAGCTATTCCGGGCGGTTGTTCCTTCACAACTACCTCCAGGCCGGGGGCGGGCGGCAGGCGGACGTGATCGGCATCCATCTGTATACGGGTGATGTCGGCGTGTTCACCATTGGCGAAATCTTGAAAATCAAGCGGATGCTGGCGCAGCATGGCCTGGGATCGCTGCCGGTTTGGAACACCGAGACGGGGATTGCGTCGCCGGCCCGGGCCGACGGTGACGCGGTGCAGATGCGGAAGGCCGCCGGCGAGCTGGCCAGCGAGCACCTCATCAACTGGGCGTGCGGGGTGGAGCGTTATTACTATTATTGCTGGGACAACGAGAACCTGGGGCTGGTCGGCGGCGGGCCGGGTGGGCCCGGCGTCCCCGTCAAGCCGGTGGGGAATGCCTATGGCGCGATTCGCGCGTGGCTGCTGGGCGCGGTCATGGAATCGCTGGAGGCGGACGCCGCCGGAACCTGGACCTGCCGGCTGCGTGGTCCGGACGGGCGCCGCCGCCTGATCGTGTGGAACCTGGACCAGACGGTTGAGTTCAGCCTGAAGGGGCAAACCTTTAAACAGGCCAGCGACTTGTACGGCAAGATCGAGGACCTTCGGGGCAAGGACACCCTGCCGGTGGATTACTTCCCCCGGTTGCTGGAGTAAGCGGCAGAAAATTCACCAAGTCGGTATCGGTATCGGAATCGGAATCGAATGGATCTGCATGGATTACGGTGGATTACCAGAAAAACATCGTCGATACCGATTCCGATAGCGACCCCGACCCCGATTTTCCCAGATCAATGTTTAAAACGACGTACCAGGATTTTTCATGAGCGCATCCGTAATCAAAGAGACCCAGGGTGACCAAGTCGCCAACGAGCTGGAACGGCAGATCGGCTCCGGCCTGCTGGTGCCGGGTCGGAAACTGCCCAGCGTCCGCGAGCTGGCCGCCCAGTTCAAGGTCAGTTGCCAGGTGATCGAGTCGGCGTTTGCCGTGCTCGAAGGGCGGCACCTGATCCTCCGCCGGCCGCGGGTGGGCATCTATGTCAATCCCGATGCGTTCGCGCCGAGCAAGCGGGAATTCTGCCTGCTGCGGCTGCTGAACGGCGTGCGCCTGGCGGATTACACGGAGCGGATGCTGTCGATCTCCGACCTGATGGTCTGGCGAGGCTGCAACCTGTCCATCCGCTCCATTTCCGACCGCAACTATTCGCGCGGCATCCTGTTGTACGAACTGGAGAAACTGCGGCAGGCGCACGTGGATTGCCTGCTGGTCTACAACCCGAGCCTGCGGGAGGAGGACATTCCGGAGCTTGAAAAGATGCCGTTTCCGGTGGTGTTTCTCGGGGACAGCATTCCCGACGCCTGCCTGGGAAAGGTGGCGAACCAGATCGTCGAAGAGACGGCCGACCGGGCCAAGGCGATGGTCGCCGCCGCCGCCCGCTGCGGCTATCACAACGCGGTGCTCGTCGGCGGGCCGCTGAGCAAGTACTATTGCCAGGTCATGCAGGCGGCCGGGGTGGCGGCGGCGAAGGATGCCGGCCTGGGGTTCCGTTATGTTGAACTGGAGGAAGAAGGATGCGAGAATGTGACCGATCTCGCCGTCATCCGGCGCCAGTGCGTGGAACAGATTTTGGCGGGCGGGAAGGCGGACATCCTGCTGTTGGACGGTTACAAGCAGCTTGGCCTGTTCATTGAGGCGCTGGCCGCCAAAGGGTTGACGGTCGGCCGGGACATCGGCATTCTGGGCGACGGCGAGATGTGCCCCGGCACCATTTTCCTGCAAAGCGATTACATCGCCTTGTCGGTCGAGATCATGCGCCTTATTTCCGAGCTGGCCGCGGCGCCAGAACGGCCGCTGGGGCGTGTCGTCCTGCCCGGCTTTATCCTGCGCACGCCGCTGCTGATCGGCGGTGTGCCCCAACCTGCCCGTCCGGCCAAGGGGAAACGGCATGAAAAACGTTCGTAAGCAACGCCCTTTCACGCTGATCGAACTGCTGGTGGTGATCGCCATCATTAGCATTTTGGCGGCCATGTTGCTGCCGTCTTTGGGCAAGGCGCGGCAGACGGCGCGGCGGGCCTCCTGCCAGTCCAACCAGCGGCAGATCGTGCTGGCGCTCCTGACCTATGCCAATGATTACGACGGCGTGATCTTCAACCAGCACCGGTCCTTGGTGGATCCCAGTCTTGAGTCGGGCGCCGACTGGGGAAATGGCTGGTACGTCCGCTGGTTCGACCGGCTCCGCTACCGCTACCTGGGCGGCCGGCCGGGCAGCGGCCAGTACTACTGCCCTGGGTGGGTCACCACCTGTCCCGAACCGGATACCGACATGGCGGCCATGGGGTGGACGGGTGGCCAGGGGTATGGCATGAACGCCATCACCGGCAGCGCGCCGATCATTTCGCCCTATAACCAGTCCTATGTCGACAGTGCCATTGCCTGGGCAAAACTGGACAAGATCCGGACCAATCTGTCGGCGAGCGTGTTCGTGGCGGATTCCAGCACCATTCTCACCCCCGGGAGCTGGGCCGGCGCCAACCAGGACTCGGTTTGGCCCCAGGGGCCGTTGGGGCTGACCCCTGACAGCAGCTGGATCTCCGATCCCGCGCGCCGCCACGGCAACGGCTATAACGCCGCCTTTTTCGACGGCCATGTCGAGCTGCTCAAGTGGCCGCTGGTGTCCCGGCAGAACCCCCGCTGGAACGTCTGGGAATACACCCTCAGCAACAGCTTTTACGATTGGTGACCCAAACCCAACATCGCATCAGAAGGAGCCCCCAACCACATGACAAAAACGTGAGTCCGCCCGTGACCAATCAAGCCAGGAATGAAGCAACGTCAGAAAAAAAGCAAGGAGAAAACCCCATGAAAAAAATGATCGCAACCACCATGCTCATGAGTTTGGCTGTGCTGCTGGCGGAAAGCCATGCCGCCATGCTGGCCAACGGAAACTATTTGGACCATATGGCGAATTTTGGACCCAGCCCCAGTCCCAGCCTGTGGTACGATTCAGCTGCCACTGTGCCCAGTTTTGGTTACCATGACGTGATACCGCTCGATCCGCGCGAGATTGCGGCTGACTTACCCAATAGTAACAATAACTATCGGAATTCCACCATGGGACCGGACGCGCCGTCCTGGTTCTCCTATAAGACGGTTTCCACGGCCGGTTTCTCCTATGTGGATGTTTGTTATGCAGCGGGTTGGGAGGGGGGGGCTGGGGCGGCCTCATTGGATTATAGTCTGGATGGCGGCAGCGGTTGGACGACGCTCACACCTACAGGGGCGAGTACTTACGAAGTGCAGATACAGGGCGGCTGGCTCTGCATCGTGAATCATTATGACTTTGCCAGTCTGAGTCTTAGCCCCCGTGACGTCAAGGTTTCGATGGTCGGTGGCACGGGCTGGTCTCCGTACATGAGCTCGGTTTATCTCGAAGTGGTGCCCGAGCCGGCCTCCCTAGCGCTCCTGGCCATGGGCGGCCTGTGCTGTCTGCGCCGGTCGCGCCGTCATGCTTCTTTAGGCTGAAGGAATACAAAATTTCAATTTACCGGTGAAGCCCATGTGGAGTGCGAGCGCCTCGGCGCCGCTTTGGGGAGGGCGTCTCGACGCCCGTTGCATGGCGGGTCTCGACCGGCCATCGAAAGCGGCACCGAAGCGCCGCACTCCACACTTAACACGTTCAGCCTAACCTATACAGGAAGATCGGCGAGGGGAGTTTTCATTGAAAGAGCGCATCTGTAAATTAGCCGATTTCGCGCTGCATGATGATCTTAACCCGCAAGCAACCGCGGTGGATTACGATCCGGCTTACCGGGAACTTCCAGAGCCTGTCCGTATTGCCCGGAGCCTGCGGGACTACCTGATCAACCAAACCACCATCGTGCGGGAGGGGGACCTCCTGGGAGGCTCTTTACGGTTTGACGGTTCGATCCCCACGGACATCTACCACAGAGCCGGACACACGCACTTCGACTCCTTTTGGGGGGCGCACAGCGATTATCTGCCGGAGAACAATCCCCTCTGTTTTTTGGATTGGAATCATTTTTGCACGGACTACCCGTTTATCGTTCGGCATGGGATAGGCGCTTATCTGCCGAAAATCCGACAGGCCCGCAACCGTCATGCGGGTGATCTCGAAAAGCAGGATTTCTACACTGGTTTGGAAATCACCTGCGAGGCTATTCACCAATGGGCGGGGGCCATCGCGGATGCCTATGCGAAAAAAGGCCTGGACGCCATCGCCGCCAATTGCAGAAAAGTGCCTTACTCTGGCGCGGACACCTTTTATGAGGCCGTGCAATCGGTTTTTCTTGCCTTTTTACTCATGCCGGACGCGCTTGGCCGGCTGGATCAGGTCCTCTATCCCTTTTATAAGCGGGATATCGCCACTGGGATACTGGACAAAGAAACCGCTTATGAACTAATCGGCGAGCTGTTTGTCAAAGTGTTTTCACAGACGGGCGGTTCACTCTCCCGGCGCGGGGATCGTTCCGGCGACAATACACTGGTGGTCGGCGGGTATACCCAGGAGGGGACAAACGGTTATAACGAACTCAGTCACATGATCCTCGAGGTCGTTGCCGAGTTGCCCACCTGTCGCCCTCAGGTCAGTTTCCGTTGGACGGCGGAAACGCCTTTTACCACGTTACGGGAAGTCGTGAGATTGGCCAAGGGATGCAAATGTAAAAATATCGTCTTTACGAATGACGAGTCTCGGCTAAAAAGTTTTGATAAAATGGGGATCTCTCATCGGGACGCGGTCGATTACACCATGATCGGTTGCAACGAATGGACCTTCATGGGGAAAGGGAATACCGGTTCCGAGGGATTTTTCAATCCGAACAAGGCGCTGGAGACGCTTTTGTATACAACGGGCCATCATGCCGACGCCGGTAATTCCTATGAACGGTTCTATCGTGTTTATGGGGATTATCTGGAAAAAGACGTCTGCCGGATGATGGATCTGGATGATGAGTATTATCAGGTTGCAGCGCGGGATATGAACGTGTTGAGTTCTCTGTTTATCGCCGGCTGCATTGAAAAGGGGCTGCCGATCACCCGGGGCGGCGCGAAATACAATGTCAGCAACTGGTCGGTCATCGGGCTGTCCAATTTGGTGGATTCCCTCTCGGTCATCCGGCAGTTCGTCTATGAGGAAAAGCGGTTCACCCTGGCGGAGCTGTCCCAGATGCTGGCGGCTAATTGGGCGGGCCATGAGTCCGTGCGGCAGCATATTCTGCGACATGGCACCTTCTGGGGGAACGACAACGGCGCGGACGCGATCATGGGGGATGTCCTCCATACGCTGGATCGTTTCACGCAACAGCGATTCCCCAAAAAAGGCGGCGTATACCGTTTCGGCTGCTATACGGGGTATCAGGCCGCAAACATTTCTATGGGGCGGATGACCCGCGCCACGCCCGACGGGCGTTTTGACGGGGATCCCCTGGCACCGGCGCTTGCGCCAGGGGTTGGCAAAGACAGTTCCGGCATTACCGCTTTTCTGAAGTCCGCCGGGACGATCGATTACAGCCTCCTCGCGGGAGCTACCGCCGTGAATTTGCGCCTGGAGAAAAGTATGGCCGACTCCGAAGAGAAGATGGAAAAGCTCACGCATCTGTTTGACGTGTATTTCCGCATGGGCGGCATTCAGTTGCAGCCGGACTATCTCTCGGCGGCGGAGTTGATCCATGCGCAGCAACACCCGGAGGACTACCGCAACCTGCGGGTGCGGGTTACCGGCTGGTCCGGGCAGTTCACGAATTTTGACCGGGCGATGCAGGACGACATCATTACCCGCACCGAACATCACGTGTAGGCACGGGGGGATCGGTGATGGAAAAAGGGGTGATATTTGATGTCCAGCGCGGTTCCTTCGTGGATGGCCCCGGGATTCGCACGACGGTGTTTTTCAAGGGGTGTAACCTTCGCTGCCAGTGGTGCCATAATCCGGAGTCCTGGAGGAGTGAAAAAGAGCTTCTCTATTACCAGAATAAGTGCACGGGCTGCCATCAATGCGTCAAGGCCTGCCCTCAAAATGCGGTCAAACCAGCCGGGCCACGGGTCATAACGGATCGCTCCCGGTGTACGGCTTGCGGTAGATGCACGGAGGGCTGCCTTGCCGCCGCCCGCTCGATCTGCGGGCGCGAATATGCCGCCGACGAGGTGGTTTCCATCGTCCTGCAGGATGCGGATTTTTACCGTTCCTCCGGCGGTGGCGTCACTTTCTCCGGCGGCGAATGTCTGTTGCAGATCGACTTTTTGGATAGGCTCTGCCGGCTGTGCAAGAAACATCATATCCATGTGGCCATTGATACCGCCGGAAATGTAGACTGGAATCATTTCGTCCGGATCCTGCCCTATGCCGACGTTTTTCTGTACGACATTAAAACCATGGATGAGGCAAAACATCGGTCTATGACCGGCGTTTCCAATCGGCTCATCCTCCAGAACATCCAAAAGCTGAATGAGAGCGGCAAAGACATTATTGTGCGCATCCCGCTAATCGGCGGATTCAATGATACCGAGGCGGATATTTCGGCCATTGCAGAGTTTGTCACGGCGTTTTCCCAGGTCAAAAGGGTCGAACTGCTCCCCTTTCACCCAATGGGACAGAATAAGGCGCTCGCCTTGGGGTATCCCCCGGCATCATCCGCCTTCAAGGTGGATGCGGATGAAACCACACATTTTACCGCTTTGATAAACCGGATTTTTATCAAATAATCAGAGAGACGGGATGCTTATGAAATTGAGGGGGAACAAGGCGATTATCACCGGAGGAAGCCGCGGCATCGGGTTTGCCATTGCCAAAAAACTGCTGGAGTTGGGTGTGGAAGTGGTTATCACCGGAAAAAATGCATCCATGCTGGAATTGGCGGCAGAAAAACTGGAACCCTACAAGCCGCATGTTCTCGCTTGGGATATCACGGATCTCTCGCAACTGCCAAGTCGCTTTGAAAATGCCGTTTCCATGCTCGGCGGTTTGGATATTCTGGTCAACAACGCCGGCGTAATTCAGTTGGCCCATAACGACTGGGGCGATTTATTTCAGATTAACGAGGCCGATTGGGACTATGTGATGGACATAAATGCGAAGGCCGTGTTTTTCATGATGCAGACGGCGGTAAACTATCTGACAATGCATCAGATAAACGGTAATATCCTCAATATTTCCTCGGTTGCGGCGTATGAACCCGTTACGGGACCGTACGGCGCGTCGAAAGCCGTTGTTTACGGGCTCACACGCGGCTGGGGCAAGCGGTTGGCGCCGCAGGGAATTGTGATCAATGGGATTGCCCCCGGACCGGTTGCGACCGATATGAACGGTTGGAAAGAGGGCAATTCCATGGCCCACCCCGGTATTCCGTTCGGGCGTTTCTCGACGGCCGGGGAACTTGCCGAACTTGCCGCTTTTCTTTTAAGCCGTGAGGGCGAAAATATCATCGGCCATACGGTAACCTCAGACGGCGCTTATGCCATTCGATAGTCAGATCCGGGGCGAAAGGAGTCACTCTGTCACCATGCACAGAAAACCGGACGAACTGCGGCGCGAAACATCCTGCTGGAACCGCCGGGAAGTCGGCGACTTCATCCACCTTGCCGAGGCGTCAGACCTGCCCGGTAATGTCCGTTTCTTCGCGGTCGGCCGGCTGAATCCCGGCGAAACCATCGGCTATCACCAGCACACGGGCGAGAAAGAGGTCTTTTATTTCCTTGAAGGGGAGGGCGAGGTCAACGACAACGGCACCACCGTCCACGTCCGCGCCGGTGACGTCATCATCACCCCGCTCGACGGCGGACATAGTTTCGCCAACACTGGCAATGGCGTTCTTGCTTTCGTTGCGCTGATTCTGAAAGACGAGGTCGGCGGCGACAGGTGAAGACATCATCCCGTATGATTTCACTGCCCTTGGCTTAAAACCGAATAAAATCACGTTCACCTTGAGTTATTGGGAGAATTACGTGCCCATGATCGGTTTGGTGAGCCTGGCGGTCATTCCCGAGCCGGCCTCCCTGGCGTTGCTGGGGCTGGGCGGCCTGTTCTGCCTGCGCCGGTCGCGCCGTTGAGCGGATCCCATTGACGCCGGGGTGGCTGCCCGCGGTTAAAGGGCGTGTTGCTTAATTGCGTTTACGTTTGCTGTAGCTGAGCGCTTGTCGCGCGGCGGAGACTCGCTGTCGGGCTGCAAGCCCTGAGCTACAAGAGGGGGGGCGATTAACGCAACACGCACTAAAACCGGGACAACCAACAGGTCTTTCGCGCTCAGCGTAGCGGCGCTCGCGCTCGCCTCTCGCACTCGAATGGGTTGGTGTGAATGATTGAAGGGAGCCGCCGCGGCCTCGGGCGGACCGGGGGCGTCCGTCGCGCCGCCACCCTGTGGAAGGCCAGGACAGGCAAGATTGCCTGTCTCACATTGGGTGGCGAGTTTCATTCCGTTGCGTGTTGCTTCAGTACAAGAAGCTGGTTCCCTAATCCGGCCCCGCCCATGCGGTTCCGGCTTATCGCTTGAGGGCGAGGAGCAGCACGCCGGCGGCGACCAGGGCGATGCCCGTCCAGTCGCGGCCGGTCGGCCGCTCACCCAAGAAGGCGACCGCGAAGAGCGCCACCAGCACCAGGCTCAGCTTGTCCACGGGAGCCACCTTGGAGGCGTCACCCCTCTGGAGCGCCCGGAAGTAGCAGACCCAGGAGGCGCCGGTGGCCAGCCCGGACAGGCCGAGGAACAACCAGGTGCGGGAGGGCAGCGCCAGCGGGTTGCTCCACTTCCCGGAAAACCAGATGAAGCCCGACAAGACCACGAGGATGATCACCGTCCGGACCAGGGTGGCCAGGTCGGAGTCCACCCCCTGGATGCCGATCTTGGCAAAAATGGCGGTGAGGGCCGCAAAGACGGCGGACAGCAGCGCCCAATAAAACCATGCGGGGGATGACGCCATCGGACGGCCTTCCTGTTGTGTCGCACTGCCAGTCTACCGTATCTTTTGGCTTCTGCCAACTGCGCCGGGATCGCTCTTTTTGGGAACTGTTTGTGCTAAAAGTTCTTGTGCAGGCCGAGGAACATGGCTGAGCAGTTCAGCAGGGCGTGGATCAAGGCCGCGAGGAAGACGTTCTTGGTCTTGGTGTAGACAAAACCATCGAACCAGCCGGCCAGGCAGGCCAGCCCCATGAAGACCTCGCCAAAACGGTAGTGGGCAATGCCAAACACGACGCTGATGATGGCCAGCACGAGGTATTCGCCCTTTTGTATTTTGAACCGGTGTTCGATCCAGTGGGTGGCGGCGAAGATCGCGAGCACGACCAGCGGCGGAAACCACCAGAATCGCGCGTTGGCGGTCAAGAAGGTGGCGGCCAGGGCGGCCACGGCAAAAAAAGCGGCGCCCCCCGTCAGCAACCGCTTCCGGGTCGGCTCGCCGAGGTCTTGTGCCTTCTGCGCCAGCATGTTTTGAAAGATGCCCCGGAACGCCAGTTCCTCAAAGACGCCGACGCTGAACAGGTGGGAGAGGAAATAGCGCGTGCCGGACTGGACTCCGCGCAAGCTCAGGTCCTGATACCCCACATAAGTGACCAGGCCGGCCGGATAAAGCAGGGCCACGAACAGGAGCAGCATGACCCCCCAGCAGCCGAGAGTGAGCAGCAGATCCGTCCAGGCAAATGACAGGTTGAAGCCGACCAGGTTCAGCCGCCGCACCACCACGGTGGCGTAAACCAGCGTCAGCAGCAGGGTCAGCCGCGACGCGGTTTCAAAGAATTCCCCGGTCACGGGAAGGCGGTCGAACGGGAAGCGGAGCCCCCCCGCCACGCCGGCTGCCACGGCGAAGAGCAGGAAATCCCAGCCGCCGACCGGTTTTGCCTCGCCCGTGGTGTGGCGGAAAAAGAGCAGGACGGGAAGGACCGCCGCCAGCGGCACGGCCGTCAGGTAGGCCAGCGCCGCCCACGGTTTCACCTCCGGCCAGTGCCAGGGAACGCCTTTGGCGCTGAGGACATAGGCATACAGCAGGCCCGCCAACAAGAGGGGAAAAGCCAGGAAGCGTCCGGGGCGCCCCTCCGCCCAGGTCCGGAGCCAAACGGCGGTCTGGCGTCCCCCCACCGTGAAAAAGACCACGTGCAGGAGCCAGCAGAACAGCCCGGCGGGAACCCACTGTCCCGCCGGCACGTTCCCGTTCCAATTGATGAACAGCAGGCCGGCCGTGACGGCCAGCGCCGCCACGCCGCCCCGGACCAGCTCGCGCCTGGGCCAGGCCGGCCGGCGGAATTCACCGGTTTTTTCCATGGGAGTGGTTTGGATCAATGGTGGTTGCCGTCCTGGGAACGCCGAGCCCCAGCCCGGCGGGGCTGATTTCAATTAAAGTTCAAATTGATCCCTAATTCTACCACAAAGAACGCAAAGAGCACAAAGATGAATTGCCCATTTTGGGATTGTTTTATCTTTGCGATCTTTGCGGTTAATTTTGGAATCAAGTTGAAGTGTGATTGGAATGAGCAACCTGGGAGTTATGAGAATTATGGGAGGTCTGGTAATATCCTCTTTGAGGTTTCCCGTGTCTTTTACTGTTTTGACCGGCGGTTTCCACGATGAACGCCAGCAGGGCGCCCGTGGTGTAGGCCAGGAGATCGGGCCAGGCAAAGGTGGTGCCCAGGACCAGATGTCCGGGCGTGGTGTGGCGGAGCGCGTCGAGCCAGGGCGTCCGGCAGAGCTGGCTGAATTCGACCGCATACGAAGTGAGCAGCGCCAGCAGGGCGATGCGGAGCGATGAGGCCCGGGGCAGGCAGATGCCCCACAGCACAAACACCAGCACCGTCCACAGCGCGTCTCCCGGGTACTTGCCCAATGCTGCCGGCAAGAGCCCCGGCCACTGGCGTGAGGCCAGGCCAAGGGCAATCACTTCCGCCGCGAAGAGCAGGTAGCGGCGGCGCGACCGGGGACGGGGTGCCGTGTCGGGATGCATGGTTCTGGTAACCTACCCCGTGGCGGGTGGACCCCAAAGGAACATTGAACGTCCAACGTCGAATGCGATTCTCCGACCCCGTTTCTTCCTGTAAGCGTCCCGCCGGCTGAAGCTGGGACAACGAACCGGGGGCGTCTTTTAGCCTGAATTATTCATGAATTTCGGTCGCCAACGGCGACGCACGTGTTCAGCCCAGGGTTGGACAACCCTGGGGCATGAAAACAATCCCAACCCGAGTTGCACCCTGTAGGGGTGCCACATGTGAAGGTTCTTTATTCTTCATTCGCCCCTACACCTAACCATGCGTAACGAGGTGTGTCCCCTTCAGGGACGAATACGGTTAATGTCGATTTTCCCAGGGTCCTTCGACCCTGGGCTGGACAGGTCAGTCCCCGTTGGGGACAAAGCCGGGAAAACGCCATTGTTCATCGAATAATTCAGGTTGGGGCATTGGGGGGCCTTGGAATGGTTCAGGCCGGCGGGGCGCTGACGACGCACAGGGTTTGGCCGGGGGTGAGCACGACGGTCGGGGTGAAGTTTAGCACGGGCCGGGAATGCTGGCGCCGTCCGGCGCTGATCGTGGTGCCCTGGGGGGCGGTGGGGGTCCGTTCCCCGGCGGCGTCCTCCAGCCGGGCGCCCAAGGCGCGGCCCGGCTGTTTGAGGGTGGCCGGCAGGCGCAGTTCCGCGACCTCCAGGCGGCCGGCCAGCACCTCCAGCCGGAGCGTGTCGCCGGTGACGGTGACGCGGCCCCAGGCGCCGTCCAGCGCCCAGAAGCAGGCGAAGGCGGCCGTGCCGGCCCGCGGCAGCCGTGCCGGGGCGAAGCCGATCATGCCGCGGGTGCGGTCGAACTCGAAGCCGCTGCAGGCGTTGAGCAGGGCATAGGCGGCCATGGAGCGGGCGTAATTGCTGCCGCACTCGATCTCGTTCCACGGATTGCGGCGCTCGCCGTCGTAGCGGTCGCGCACCGCCTTGACCATGGCCAGCCCCTTGGCGACCAGGCCGCGCCGGATCAGATGGCTGCCGGCCATGTACTCGAAGCCGTGCATGGTCTCCTCGGCGTAGGGAATGGGAATCATCGGCTTGCGCTTGCCCTCCGGCCAGTCGAACATGGTGGTGCCGGCCTCGTCGTTGAGGCAGTAGAGGCGGCAGGGATTGAAGAAACCGCGCATGCTGGGCTTGTAGTTGTGGCGGTGGATGGCGGTCAGGGCGGACCGGGTCTTGGCCGGGTCGAAGAGGTCGCCCAAGCCGCACAGGTCGGCGTGCCACTGGGCCACGACTTGGTCGATGCCGCAGCCGTCGCCGACCTGGTACTTGAGCTCGCCGTGCTCGGGACTCCAATAGGTGTCGAGCAGCGGCGCGGGGGGGTAGCCCGCGGTGCTGCCGGCGAACGGCGCCAGCATGGCCTGGTTTGCCAGGTCGATTTTTTGGAAGAAATAGTCGCCATTGAACAGGTTGCGGTCGACCCAGTCGCGGCCGCGGGCAAAGATGGCACGGTACTCGGCGGCGGTGTCCGGCTCGCCGCAGGCTTCGGCCATCTCGGCGCCGGCCTTGAGGGCGCCCAGGTAAAAGCCGGTGAGCCAGGAATTGGGGCCGAACAGTTCCATGTCGAGGGTGTGGTGCTGGCGGCCGTTGAGGACGCCGGTGCGCTCCGGATCCCATTGGTCTTCATTGGTCGGCGCCCAGGCGAAGGCAATGGATTGCTTGACGCCCGGCCACAGGGTGCGCAGCCAGGCGGTGTCGCCGGAGATTTTCCAGTCGCGGTAGACTTTGATGACGCCGCCGAACTGGCCGTCGGCGCAGGGGCGGAAGGTGGAGCGGTCGCGGCCGAGGGGCAGTTGCAGGCGGAACGGCATGCCGCCGTCGTCGCGCAGGTTGTGGCGGTAGTCGAGGTTGCGCATGGAGCGTTCCAGGTCGGGGAAGAGGAACGGCAGGGCGTAGGCGTAGTTCCAGACATGGGTGCAGCTGCCTTCGCAGCAGCCGCTGTCGCAGCCGCAGCCTTCCCAGCCGTAGAAGGAGCCGTCTTCCAGGCGCAGGCAGGTGGGGGTCTTGAGGATGGAGATGTTGGCGGAGACCGCATCAAGCACCGGGCGCGGCAGGGTGGAGGCGAACAGCGTCTCCTGGAACTGCCGGGTCGCCGTCTCCAGGCGGTCCCAATTTTGGAAGGCATAGGCGGCGGTGGCGGCGGAGTCCGCAAAGCGGGTGGCGTAATGGTTCTTCCAGGTCGGGGCCGGCGGTGCGGCGTTGTCCTTGCCGCCGCAATTGCAGCCCTGCCCGCAGCAACCGCCGGCGGCGGGCTCGGCATCATCGGCTTTGGGGGCGGGCGGGGGATTCCAGTAATTGCTGCAATTGGGGTTGTTCCAGGCCAGGAGGAAACGCACGCGCGCCGTCTGGCCGGCGGCGACAGAAATCCGGGCTGCCAGGGTGCCGTGGTCGTTGCCCGCGTCGTTGCCGCGCACGGGAAGGGTGCGGTTGGCGATCGGGCCGGGCTTGATGAAATCCTTCCAGAACACGGTGAGGGTGTCGAACCATTTGCCGCGGTACCAGTACTCCTGGACGCTGGTGTCGGCGGCGTCGGTGGCCAGGGTGAGGTCGCCATACTTCAGGTCAGCGGCCGGCAGGAGGCTGCGCAGTTTCAACTGGGAAATGCCGGCATGGTTTTGGAAGCTGTTTTCGGCGTTTTCGCCATACGGGTTTTTCACCGTCATCGCCAGGGTGTAGGCGATCGTCTGATCGGTGGGATTGGCCACGGTGAACTCGAAAAACGCGGCCGGCAGGCTGGAATCGTCGGCCTGCAAGGGGATGAACGGATTGAACGCCGCCAGAGTAAACCGGCAGGGAAAAAGGGGATCCGCGAATTCGACTTCCGCCAGCGGAAAGGCGCCGCGGAATTCGGTTTTGGGGAAATGGGGCAGGCCGGCCATGGTCTCCCGGGAGACGCCAAAGCCAAACCCGCCAAACTGGGTGCGGCCGGAGCCATGGTAGGGCGCCGGTTCATCGCCATGCAACACCCGGGCATCGAGCAGCTCACCGGCCGCCGTTTCCGCCTTGATGGCGAAGTGGCTGAAGCCGTTGACCGAGCCCTTGGCCGGCCGGTTGAAGATCTCCCAGTCGATCAGCCGGCCGGTGCCGGCCAGGCCGAGGCAGCCGGTGCCGATGCCGCCCAAGGGGAAGGAGATTTCACGGGTCTTGGCGCCGCGGTAGACGAAGGCGTTGTGCATGGAAAACCTCGGGTGAATGCGGAATGCGGAATGCGGAATGCGGAATGAATTTCGTCGGGGCAGGCGCCTCTGCCTGCCCTTTTGGGGGTCAGGAAAAGCAGAAATTGGGAAATCAGAAAGCAGAAATGGAAGACCGTCGATGGATGTCGACGGCCCTCGACGGTTATCGATGGCCCTCGCAGAATGGATTCGGATTGCCGCCGACGGTACCGCGTTCGACGAGGGTGAGCGGGGGCGGGGGGCTGGCGGGAACGGTGCCGGCGGTCAGCCAAGCCGCCGCTTGACGGGTCAGGTCGCGCATCGGCCAGGCGAGGGTGGTGAGATCGGGGCAGAGGCGGATGAAGGTGGGGCTGTTGTCCACGCCGAGCACGGAGACCGCCTCCGGCACCCGCCGGCCGGCGCGGGCCAGGGTACGGAGACAGCGCAGGGCGATCTCATCGTTCATGCAAAAGAGCGCAGTGGCGTCGGTGGTGGCCAGCGCGGCGGTGAGGGCGCCGTCATCGGCCGGTTTCAAAATCCGCGGGGGCAGGCCGCGCGCTTTCATCTCGGCCGTGTAACCGCGGGCGCGTTCGCGGATGCCGAAGGCGTCGCGCCGGCTGGTCACGTGCAGGATGCGGCGATGTCCCCGGCCGGCCAGGACGGCGACGGCGTCGCGGCCGGCGCGGCGTTCGTCTGGGGCCAGGAACAGGGAGTTGCGGCCGGCGCACCGGTTGAGGACGCAGGCCAGCGGCATGTCGGCGGTCAGGTGGTCCGGCAGGGGAAAGCGATCCGAGGGCGGAATGGCAAAGACACCGCGGACCCGGCGGGCGGCGAACTCGGCCAGGGCGTCACGGAATTCTTCCGCGCCGTCATAGGGCGTCAGGGAGAGCCGGCACTCCTGTTCGGCCAGCGCCGTCTTCAACTCGGCCAGCAGATCCATGAAGAAGATCAGGTTGACGGCAGGGGCCAGGGCGCCGATGGTCCGGCGGCGGCCGTGCAGCAGTTCCTGGGCGCCGGGGTGGGGGCGGTAGCCGTGCTGTTCCGCCAGGGCGCGGATGCGGTCGCGGGTGGCCGGGCGGATGCCGGGGCGGCCGTGCAGGGCGCGGTCCACGGTGCCCTGGGAGACCCCGGCGAGGGTGGCGAGTTGGAGGGAAGAAAGCATGGCGTGCGGGGCGTGGTGAATCGGCGGATCGTTTAATTACACGGTTTACTATAACCAGCAAAGAACCCGGGGGCAAGTGTCGTTGGTTACGGTTTTCCCGTCCCCGCGGGACGGGGCGGGAATCGGCAGGGGCACCAACCCTGTCTGGACATTGGCAATACCGCCGCACGCTCTAAGCGCGAACTCAAACGACCGGCGCCCCATGTTTGAGTTCAGCCTTCAGGCTGTCTTCGGAGTGCGGCGGGTCTTCACGCCGCCTTCCTACCGGTTGGCTGGGACGGCCACCCCCCGGGGGGATGAAGAAAATAGCAGGGCGGCGTCGAAGCCGCCGACACTCCAAGGAGGCTGCTGCCTCAGGATCATCCGGTCTTACTCGGTGTCCGGGGCCGTGTTTTCGTCGGTGTCCGGGGTGACGAGGTTGACCTCGTCGCCGAGCTTGAAGGTGGCGGCGGCGGAGACCGCGGGGTCGAGCATGGGGATGACGTCGAGCGGGAAATTGGCGTTGATGAAGATGATCAGCCCTTCGCTGGCGGAGCGTTCCCAGCGCACGGTGATGACACCGTGGGGGGTGGGAATGTCGGCTTCGGCCCACTCCAAGTCGTCCAAATGCGGCTGGAAATAGACGGTGGCGAAGCCGGGCTTGGCGGGCCGGATGCCGAGCAGCTCGCTGACCAGGTAGCAGGCGGGGGAGACGCCGTAGCCGTGGCATTGGCTGCCGGGGGTCTGGGAGGCGTCGTCGACACCGGGGTTGAAGAACTCGGGCCAGGTGACGGCCCCCTGGTCGAGCATGCCGCCCCAGTACCAGCGCAGCAGGTAGGCGGCCCAGTCGCGGTAACCGAGGGCGAGGGCGGTTTCGAGGACGAAGAAGTTGAAATAGGGGTTGGCGGTCGGCCCGGCGGGGAGGTTGCCGAAGGGGGAGTTGTCGGCGAACAGCAGGTCGAAGACGCGACCGTACTGTTCCGACTCGACCACGCCGCCGTAGAGGGCGAGGAGGGTGGTCTGCCAGGAATGGGCGGCGGAGGGCTGGTCGTCGTGCCAGGCGTCGGCTAACCAGCCGTTTTCGGCGTCCCAGGTCAGGGCGCGCAGGTTGGCGGAGACGCGGGAGGCCTTGAGGTGGACCTCGGCGCCCTCATCGGCGGCGCCGGCCTGCTCGAGCAGCCAGGCGCTGGCCAACAGGGCACGGCAGTAGATGGCGTTGAGGCCGGTGGAGATGCCGTGGCGGTCGAGGTCGGCGTGGTCGAGGAAACAGGGGGCGCCGAGGCGTTTGTCGAGGTCGATGAGCAGTTCGGTGTCGGGATCTTCCAGGCATTCGAAGCAGGCCAGGAGCTTGCGGAGGACGGGGATGAGGCGCTGCAGCAGCGCCGCATCCCCGGCGTGCAGGTGGTGGCGCTGGAGCCAGACCGGCCAGAGGAGCGCGTAATCGGGGATGTTGACGTAATGGTCGCTGGGGCAGAGGGCGGGGATCTCGCCGGTTTCGATCTGGGCGGCGGCGAATTCCAGCAGCCCCTTGGCGCTGAAGCTGTAGAGACCGAAGATGTGGAAGGTGGCCCAGGCCTGGATCATGGCGTCCGGGAGGTATTGGGCGGCATCGCGGCTGGGGCAGTCGAGGAACTGGTCCTGGACGGTGGCGTCGAGGGTGCGGCGGCTGGTTTCCCAGATCCGGTTGAACAGGCTGTCGGAACAGGCGAAACGGCCGGGATTGTGGAGGTTGAAGCGGCGGCGCAGCAGGGTGGGGCGGGTGATCCGCACCGTGTCCTTGGCCTTGCGGACGACCAGCATGAGGTAGCGCAGGCCGCGCGGGGTGCAGGCGTGCCAGTTTTGGACGGCCCCGGTGAGGATGAGGGTGTCCACGTGCTGGCCGCCGTCACGGCAGGGCAGGATGACGCCGCGGTCAAGGGTTTCGCCGCAGACCAGATCGAGGGTGTCCTGGTCGGCGCCGACGATTTCGAAGGCGGGGCAGCCGAAGTGGGTCTGGCCCAGGTCGATCACGGCGTACTGCCCCTGTTTGAGGGTCAGGATTTCCGGCAGCTCGCCGGGGGCAATGTCCGGGGCCGGCGTGAACTCGTAGGCCATCAGGTTGGCGGCCTCGTTGACCGGGGACATCAGGCCGGGATGGAAGGGGAGTTTGCCGAGATCCTCGAGGAACAGGCTGCCGGTGATGTTGGCGAGGGGGGCGCGCAACGGGCCGGTGAGGGCCCAGCCGGGGAGTTCCTCCTCGTTCTGCCCCTGGAAGAACTGAATCTGGCCGGGGAGCACCTCGGGGAGCAGCAGGGTGAAGCCGCAGCTGTCCCACCCCTGGAGCTGGCAAACAAAGAGGCGGTTCCAGCCGCCGCGGAAGACCATCTTGCCATCCGGCGGGGCGCCCTGGCCCTGGCGCGCGGCGGCGTCCAGGTCGCTGCCGGCGGCCAGGGCGACCACGCCCTGTTCCTTGATGCAGACGCCGTTGCAGAAGAGGCGGTAGGGGGTGTCGGAAAACAGCTTGAAGGTGATGTCGGCCATGTCGGCGCCGGAATAGACGAACGACTCGGCGCAATAGACGCCGGGGCCCCGTTCACTGAGCAGCCCCTGGAACGAGGCGAAGGTGCTGGCGCAGGCCAGGTCACAGGCGCCCAGGGCGGCCAGGCCGGTGAACGGTTCCGCATGGATGGCCGTTTCCGGCGTTTCCAGCGGAATCAGTTCGCGGGCCGGCGACTTGACGGGGGTGTGGAGGTCGGCGTGGTGCCAGCGGTTGGTGTTGAACTCGCGCTCCTGCCAGCCGAGGGGGTAGAAATGGAAGTCGAGCTTTTCCGTGAACCCGGCGGTGGCGGTGCGGCGCGGCCGGTTCTCCCCGAAGCATTCGGCGTTGCTGCAGCTCCAGCTGTTGTTGGTCCACACCAGCGGCTTGCCGTCGACATTGAGCTGGGCCAGCACGCCGTCCGGCTGCCGGCGGGCGGCATAGCGGGAAACGCTGGTGTTGTGGGCCAGGATGGCAATGGCGTTCTGCCCGGTCTCCAGCAGGAAGCCCACGTTCAGGCAGGTCACATACGACTGGTTGGGCAGCGGGTAGGCGGGCGGGCCGTAGGTGACGTGCCGGCCGTTGACGTAGAGGTGGAACAGGGTGCGGGCGGAAATCCACAGTTCGGCGGCGCCCGGCGTCTCGTCCAGGGTGAATTCCTTGCGCAGGAAAACATACGATTCCTGGCGGTGACGGGGGGTGGAGGACCAGATCCATTCCGCCTTGAAATCATCCGGCAATTGGAGATTGCGCATGTCGGTAGTCCCTTCCCGCTCAAAATCGGCTCTTCCAAGCTCAAGCCTCAACTCTATCCGTCGTAACCTTACACGCAGTTCGCGGGTTTTGCGAATGTATGGTACGCGGCGGACACGTGCAGAGGGAAAACGCCAGGGGTTGAGCGGGAGGAAAGGCATGCTTTTTCCGCGTGAAAGCGAGACTCGAGAGGTCAAGGATCTGTCAGGGCTGTGGGCGTTCAAGGTGGACTGGGACGGCGACGGCGCGGCCCGGCAGTGGCCGCACCGGCCGCTGTCGGACACCCGGCCGATGCCGGTGCCGGCCAGCTACAATGACCTGACCCAGGACGCCGCGGTGCGGGATCATGTGGGGACGGTCTGGTACGAGCGGCGTTTTTTCGTGCCCGCCGCCTGGCAGGGGCGGCGGATTGCGCTGCGGGTCGGCGCCGCCGCCCACCGGGCGGTGGTCTGGGTCAACGGCCGGCCGGTGGCGGAGCACAAGGGCGGATTCCTGCCCTTTGAGGCCGACATCTCCGAGGTGGTGGAGCTGGGGCAGGAGAACCGGGTCACCCTTTCCGTGAACAATGTCCTCGACTGGACCACGCTGCCGACCGGACAGGTGCTGGAAAGCCGCGATGAATGGCATCCGGCGGGGTTCAAGGTGCAGGGGCAGGAGTTCGACTTTTTCAATTACTCCGGCCTGCATCGTCCCGTCCGGCTGGTCGTCACTCCGCGCATCCACGTCAGTGACGTGAGGGTGGTGACGGACATCCGCGGCACCGACGGGCTGGTGGACTACACGGTGGAGGTGGCGGGCGGTGCGGCGGCGGCCGGGGTGCGGCTGCTGGACGCGGAGGGGCGGGAGGTGGCGGCGGCGGCCGGGGCGCAGGGCCGGCTGGCGGTTGCCAACGCCCGTCTGTGGGAGCCGGGCAACGCCTATCTGTACACGCTGGAAATCACCCTGGCGGACGCCGGGGGGGAGCGGCTGGACGTTTACCGCCTGCCGGTGGGGATTCGTACCGTGCGGGTGACGGACAAGGCGTTCCTGATCAACGGCAAACCGTTCTATTTCCGCGGGTTCGGCAAGCATGAGGACTCGGACTTGCGCGGCAAGGGACTGGACCACGCGGTCAACGTCAAGGATTTCAACCTGATGGCCTGGATGGGCGCCAATTCCTTCCGCACCTCGCATTACCCTTACAGCGAAGAACTCATGGATCTGGCGGACCGCCAGGGGCTGGTGGTCATCGACGAGGTGCCCGCCGTCGGCATGAGCTATTTCGCCGATGTCCAAAAAGTGTTCATTCCCGAGCGCATCAACGGGAAGACCCTCGCCCATCACCTGGAAACCCTGCGCGAGCTGGTGCGGCGCGACAAGAACCATCCCTGCGTGGTGATGTGGAGCGTGGCCAACGAGGCGCGCACCGACGAGGAGGGGGCGGTTCCTTATTTCAAGCGGGTCGCCGAGGAGGCCCGCGCCCTGGATGCGACGCGGCCCATCACCATTGTCGGCTGCCTGAACCCGGGCGACTGCCGGGTGGCCGATTTCTTCGACGTGATCTGCGTCAACCGCTATTTCAGCTGGTACAGCGATTCCGGGCACCTGGAGCTGGTCGAGCGCCAGGTGGAGCACGACCTGCGCCGGCGCTACGAATTGCACCGCAAGCCGGTTCTGGTCACCGAGTTCGGCGCCGACGCCGTGGCCGGGCTGCACCAACATCCCCCGCTGATGTTCAGCGAGGAGTACCAGGCCGAATTCCTGGCGGCATTCGGCCGGGCGTTCGACCGCCTGGACTTCCTGATCGGCGAACACGTCTGGTGCTTTGCGGATTTCGCCACCGGCCAGAACATCACCCGGGTGATCGGCAACAAGAAGGGCGTCTTCACCCGCCAGCGCCAGCCCAAGGCCGCGGCGTTCACCCTGCGCGAACGCTGGCTGAAAGCGGGCAACGTGAAACGTGAGGCGTGACCGAAGGTTGGGAACCCCCTTTTGAGGAAAGGCGGTTCCCAAACCCTCCGTCAAACCTTTTTGCATCCTTTGCGGATTCCGCAAAAAGCAACAAAAGTTTTAGGAAGGGGCTTGGGGAGCACCCTTTTTCAAAAGGGTGGCCCCAAGTGAGCGGCAACGTGCCAAACGAAAACCATCATCTGACTCCCGTTTTGGCCGCCTGGCCGGACCTGGGCGCGCTTTATGCCGGCCTGCTGGCGGCGTATGGACCGCAGGGCTGGTGGCCGCTGCTCGGGCATGCCGGGGTGAACCCGACCAAGAGCGGCTCAATCACCGGCTATCATCCGGGCGACTACAGTTTTCCGCACACCCCGGCCGAGGCGTTCGAGATCGGTTGCGGCGCCATCCTCACCCAAAACACCGCCTGGCCCAACGTGGAGAAGGCGCTACGGGCGCTGCGGGATGCCGGCTGGCTGGACCCTGCCGCCATCCTGGCCGCGCCGGTGCCGGAACTGGCGCGGACCCTCCGGCCCGCCGGCTGTTTCAACAGCAAG
>JBAZJM010000009.1:0-33836 GCA_041651315.1 Lentisphaeria bacterium
GGCCTGCGGGGCCGTGCGCGCCGCCGCCGCGGCCGGCCTGTGCGTGCCCCACGACCTGTCCGTGGTGGGGCTCAGCAACCTGCCGATGGGACAGGCGCTGCAGCCCACCCTCACCTCCATCGCCTTCCCCGGCGAGGCCCTCGGCGACCGCGCCGCCACCCTGGCCATGGTCCCCGCCGATCCGCCGCTGGCGGACTCCGCAGCCCTGCCGCCCCTGCCCCCGCCCGCGTGGATCGACCGCGCCAGCGTGGCCCTGGCCCCACCATAAGAAATCAGCCATCCCGTAACGTCTAAACGTGAGACAGGCAATCATGCCTATCCCGGCCTTCCGCAGGGTTGCGGCGTGACAGACGCCCCCCGGCCGCCCGAGGCCGGGCGGCTCCCGTCTCGCAGGAGAAAAACCATGCCTTCCACCTCCCCCAAGCACACCGTCGCCCCGCAGCCCTGGCCGTGGCCGGGCCTGGGCAATCATCGCGCCCTGGTCACCGTGGCCGCGCCGGCGGACGCGGTGCGCGCCGTCATCGAGTGGCGGCGGCGCGACCGCCAGCCGGCCACCGTCGGGGTGCGGGTGTTCGGCCTCGACGACGGTGCGGAGATCGCCAACGTGCTGCCGCTGAAGCTGTCGCGGGTCCGCGGCGAGATCGCCTTCGCGGCGCCGCGGGCGGGGCGTTACGCCATTTACTACCGACCGTTTGAGATCAGGGGCACCGCCTTTTACATGCCGCAAGTCACCTACCGCCCCGCAGAGTACCCCCAGGCCGATCCCGCCTGGGCCGCACGGGTCCGCGGCGCCAGCCTGCCCGCCGTCGCCGCCGACGAGATCCAGGCGCGCACCGCCATGGACCGGTGCGCCCCCATGGAACTCATTGCCGGCGAGGATGAAGTGGCCGCCCTGCTGGCCCGCTGCGGCGACCGGCCGTTCCTGCTCTTCCCGGAGGACGGCCGGCAGCCGATCCGCATGGCGGACAACCTGCCCGTCCACTGGACGCAGGCCGGTCCCGGTACGGCGTTCGCCGGCCGCGCGCGGCCCAACGAGTACTACACCTTCCAGGTCGGCGTCCTGGCCCGCCAGCCGCTGGAAAAGCTGACCGCGACCTGGGACGCCCTGCGGAACGATGACGGCGCCGAACTGCCCGCCGCCGCCCTCACCTGCTTCAACCTGGGCGGCACCGACTGGCTCGGCCGACCCTTCCCCAAAACCCTGGCGGTGGCCGCCGGCCGCGTCCAGCCGCTGTGGTTCGGGGTGGACCTGCCGGCCACGACACCGCCCGGCACCTATCGCAGCCGCCTGGAGATCGCCGCGGCCGGCAGGCCCGCCCAAACCGTGGACGTGGCGCTGACTGTGGCCGGTCCCGCACTGGCGGACCGCGGCGACGGTGACCTGGCCGGCCAGGCCCGCCTGCGCTGGCTGAACTCGACCGTGGGGCTGGATGACACGCCCGCCGCCGGCTATCCCGCCCTGCGCGTCCACGGCCGCGCCGTCGCCTGCCTGGGCCGCCGTGTGGACCTGGGCCGCACCGGCCTGCCGGAACGCATCCGCAGCTATTTTACGCCGTCGGTGGACCGGCTCCAGCGCCGGCCGACCGAGCTGCTGGCCCGCCCCATGGCCCTGGCCGCCGCCACCGCCGCCGGCCCCCTGGCCTGGAAACCCGCCGCCTTCCAGCTCGACCAGCCCACCCCCGGCGCCGCCGTCGCCACCGCCTCGGCCACCGCCGGCACCTGGCGCCTGGACACCCGCCTGCGGATGGAGCCCGACGGCCACCTCGACTGCCGCCTGAAACTCACCACCACCGCCGCCGGCGCCCTGACCGGCCTCGCCCTTGAAATCCCGCTCCGGCGCGAGGTCGCCGTCTACATGATGGGCATGGGACGCAAGGGCGGCTATCGGCCCGCCGCCTGGCATTACGAATGGAACCGCGACCGCGCCAACCACCACTGCTGGCTGGGCACGGTCAACGCCGGCCTGCACCTGAAGCTCAAGCATGACCAGGACGTGTGGGACCTGGCCAACCTGCATGCCTCCGGCTTTCCCGACGGCTGGTACAACCAGGGCCGCGGCGGCTGCGACCTCCTGGAGCACGGCACGGACGAGGTGCTGCTCCGCGCCTCTTGCGGCCCGCGCACGTTGGCGGCGGGAGAGTCGGTTTCCCTGCGCTTTTCCCTGATCGTCACCCCGCTCAAGCGGCTGGACGTCAAGGGGCATTGGCGGCAGCGCTACCACCACATCGACTGCTGGGACGGCCGCATTCCCGACCTGGCGGAGGCCAAACGCGCCAGCGCCACCGTGGTCAACCTGCACCAGGGCGGCCGCCTCAACCCCTACATCAACTACCCGTTCCCCTTCGCGGCCGGGATCAAGGCCGAAACCGAGGCGGCGCATGCGGCCGGCCTGAAGTACAAGCTCTACTACACCGTCCGCGAACTCAGCCACATGACCCGCGAGTTGTGGGCCTTCCGCAGCCTGGACGGCGAGATCTACCAGGAACGGGGCACCGGCCTGATCGCCGACCAGTTCGCGGAAAAGAAGAATCCCGATGACGCCCCGGTCGCCGGCGGCACCGGCGGCCCCTGGCTGTGCGAACACTTGGTGGACCGCTTCGTGCCCGCCTGGCAGCAGACGCTGCCGGACGGCGAAATGGACCAGGCCATCGCCACCACCGGCCTGTCGCGCCTGCACAACTTCTACCTCGAAGGCCTGGCCTGGCTGATCCGTGAACTGGGCACCGACGGCATTTACCTCGACGGCGTCGGCTATGACCGCGAGATCATGAAACGGGTGCGCAAAACCATGGACCAGGCGCGCGCCGGCTGCCTGATCGACTTCCATTCCGGCAACAATTTCCACCCCAATTACGGCCTCAACAACGTGCTGTCCATGTACCTGGAACTGCTGCCCTATGTCGACAGCCTGTGGCTCGGCGAGGGCTTCGACTACAGCGAGACACCCGACTATTTCATGACCGAGATCTGCGGCATCCCCTTCGGCCTGATGAACGACCTGCTTCAGGGCGGCGGCAATCCCTGGCGCGGCATGGTCTACGGCATGACCTGCCGCTACGGCTGGCAGCAGGGCGGCGACCCGCAACACCTGTGGAAACTGTGGAAGAGCTTCGGCATCGGCGCGGCACGAATGTTTGGTTACTGGGACCCCGGCTGCCCGGTGCACACGGATCATCCCCAGGTGCTGGCCACCGCCTACGTCCGGCGCGGCAAAAAGACCCTGGTCGCCCTGGCCAGCTGGGCGCCGGAGCCCGTGGCCTGCCGGCTCGCCATCGACTGGGAAACGCTGGGGCTCGCCGCCGGTGACACCGTGCTCTGTGCGCCTTTCCTGCCGGAGTTCCAGCCCGCCGCCGGCTTCCTGCCGGACGCGGCCATCCCGGTCGAGCCCGGGCGCGGCTGGCTGCTGGTCGTGGAACCGACGCCGGCGGCTGCGGCCGCCTTTACCACGCTGGAGGCCGGCGCCGCCCGGCTCCTGCCGTCCGGCAGTTGGCGGGTCGAGGCCACGGCCGCCGTCACCAATGTGGGACGGGGGACGATCCGCGGCAGGCTCCGCCTGCATCCCGCACCCGGCGCCGTCTGCATGGCCGGCGCCGAACCGGCCTTCGATCTCGGCCCGAAGACGACGGTCCGCCTGCCCGTGGTCTTGGAAACCGCCGGCCCGGCCGGCCTGCGCGCCGAGCCCGCCGCGCCCGGCGTTTCCGGCACGGAATGGCGCTGGCAGCCGCCCTTCCTGAGCGTGCCGGCCGCCGCGGCGGCGCCGGCCCCGGCCGCCCTGCCCGCCTGGCTGGCCAAACACACCGCCCCGCTGCTCCTCGCCAACGGCGCGCAGCTGCGCCTGGGCTGCGCCCCCGGCGCGCTGTTGCTCGTTATGGAAGTTCCCGATTCCCAACGGATTCGCGATGACGCCGCGCCCTGGAACGGCTCCGCCGTGGAATTGTTCCTGGCCGCGGCGGCGGACGGCCCGGTCGGCCAACTCGTCTTCCAGGCGCCGGTCGGCGACCGGCCGGGCCGGTGGCACAGTTTCCGCACCTGCGTGGAACAGGCCGCGCCCCCCGCCGGCATTGCCTGGGAGGTGACGGACCTCGCCGGCGGCTGGTGCCTGGCCGCCGTCATTCCGCTGGCCGCCGCCGGGCTGGCGGCAACCGGGACACCGGACCTCTGCCGCTTCGAATGCACGGTCAACGGCTCCCGGCCGCCCCCGGCCGGCGGCCGCTGCCGCGCCGCCCTCGCCGGGGCCGCCAACGCCCCCCTCAGCGCCGCCGCCTTCCTGCCCCTGCGCCCGCGCCAGGCGGAACGATTGATGCAGGGAGGGGATGATGCGGGGCCACCCTTTTGAAAAAGGGTGCTCCCCGCACCCCTTCCCAAAACGTTTGCCCCGCCCTTCCCTTCAATCGTATTCTTGGCTACGCGCTGAGGCTGGCGAGCCAGTCCGCCGCCCGAACCACGTGAATGGCACCACGGGTTTGCGGCTGGCGCAGATTTTGCACCACTTGAAAGGCGGCGGCGCCGGCCAGCGCCCGGGACAGATAATTTAAGCCCGGCGCCGGACGGTCATCGGAGAGTTTGACCTCGATCAGGGTGGTGACACCATCCGGTCCGGCCAGGGCAAAATCCACCTCCCGCCGATCCTTGGTCCGCACGTAATGGAGGGTGACCGCCTCACCCAAAACCTCCCGGCGATAGTCGGCATGTTTGAGCAACGACACGGCCACCGTGTTCTCCAGGCGAACACCGTCGTCGCCAACCACATGGCCCGAATCGTAAAAATAAACCTTGGGCTCCTTTTGGATCGCGCGCGCCACATTGGCATGAAATGGCCGAACCATGAAAATGACTTGCAGGCTCTCCAAAATGTCAAGATAACTGCGCAGGGTGTTGGGCGCGAGCTTGAGATCCCCGGCCAGCGAGGCGTGCGACAAGGGCGATCCGACGCGGTGACGGAGCATCTCCACCAACAGCCGCATGGCGCGGACTTCCTGAATGCGGCTGAATTCCAGGATGTCCTCCCGGACCAGATCGCTGTAATACTGGTTTCGCCAGCGGGCCGCCTCAATCTCCGAACCCGAAAGAAAAGGCTCGGGGAACCCACCGCGCCGATTGAGTTGGACAAGGGCGTCCGCCGGCGCCATTTGGCCGGCCAACTCTTTGACGGACAACGGATAAAGATGGAACGGGAAATAACGGCCGGCGAGGGATTCCCCGGATTGGCGAAAGGTGTCCAGGCGCGCGCTGCCTGTCACCAGGATGGCCTGGCCCGCCGGACGCGTGTCCACGACCCCTTTGAGGTACGGCTTCCACCCGCGCATCTTGTGGATTTCGTCCAAGACCAGCAAATCCGCATCGGCCGCCCAGTGCTGGCCATGGATGATGCGGGCGTCATCCGGCTGGTCATAATTGAGGTACTGCGGACGTTTGAACGCCGCCATCAGCGCTTTGGCCAAAAAGGTCTTGCCCACCTGCCGCGGCCCGCTCAGCAGCACCATTTTCCGGGCAAGGTCACGCCGGATCCGTTCCTGAAGGTAGCGTTCCATGTCAGACTAATATGCAACGGATTGCCGAAAAGTCAAGACTTTTCATCAAACCAATGCCGAAAAGTCGCGATGGCGGAGGTCGGACGCGCCGATTCCTCCTTGTGGACCGGTGGCGGTGTTGGGCGGTCAGGGCTTCCGCGCGGCCACCACGGCGAAAATGGCCGCCGACAGGATTTCGTTGGTTGTATTTGAGCGCCGGGTGATTAAGCTGCCGTGACCGCTCCCCAAGCGTGAAAGATCCACCGCCAATGGACACTCCAAAATCAGATGACGCTCCGGTCGGCAAATGGCTCGGCATCACCCTGTTCACGGCGCTTTGCCTGTTCGGGGCGGCGGGCACCATCCGGTGGTGGAACGCGTGGGTGTTCATCGCCGCCAACACCGTCACGGCGGCGATTCTGACGAACCGGGTTTTCAAGGCGTCGCCCGATCTCGTCCAGGAACGGGCAACGGCCAGGCGACAGGCCAAGGCGTGGGACAAGGTGCTCGTGCCGTTTGTCGTCGCGGTGTTCCCGCTGGCCTCCCTCATCCTGGCCGGCCTGGACCGGCGATACGGCTGGACGCATGCGATCACGACCGCCGAATCCGTCACGGCCATTGGCATCCTGCTGGCCGCCAACGGCCTGGTGTTTTGGGCGATGAAGTCCAACCGCTTCTTTTCCAGCCACGTCCGCATCCAGACGGACCGCGGGCACACGGCAGTTGACCGCGGCCCCTACGCATGGATAAGGCATCCCGGGTACGCCGGCATGATCCTGCACGGCCTCGCCGCGCCCGTCCTCCTGGGGTCGGCGGCGGCGCTGTGGGCCGGAGTCGCCAATGCCGGCCTGCTCGTCCTGAGAACCGTGCTCGAAGACCGGACGCTCCTGGCTGAATTGCCGGGGTACCGGGAGTATGCGGAACGCGTGCGGCACCGGCTGGTGCCCTGGGTTTGGTAAGACCGAAGATGCGGACTCCGCAACGCGCCCGTCCCCCGACGCGCCCCAGGACCAGCACCGGCCAACACTTTACCCGTCCCCAAGCCCTTGGGACTTATGAGAGCTATGAGGCCAATGGGGCTGGGCGTGAGGGGGGTGCCGACGGCCGCCACCGCCCCATTCGTCCCATGGGTCGCATCTGTCCCATAAGTCACATGAATTCATCAAGCCGGCCTTCACAGTCCGTTTTCGGTGCGGGCGATGACGGCGTCCTGCCAGGGGCGGTCGAGCTTGACGAAGAGCGCGCTGAAGCCGCTGATGCGCACGTTCAGGGCCGCATGGGCGGCGGGCCGCGCCTGGGCGTCCCGCAACGCGGCGGCGTCGGCAAGATTGACATGCAACTGCATGCCGCCCAACTTGAAATAGCCGTCGATCAGGGCGAGGAGCCGGCCGGCCGTGAGGTCGCCGCGGCGGAAGTTCAATTTGAGGGGGTTGCCGCAGGCGCATTGGGCATGCGCGACATGGGCCGCCGCCTTCAGCACGGCGGTGGCCTCGAGGCCGGGCAGCTCGGCCGGGCCGCAGCCGTAGGAGACGCGGTCGCCGGCGCGCCGGCCGTCGGGGGTCGCGGGCGTCCGGCCGGTGACGATGTCGAGGCCGAAACGGAAGAAGCCCGGGTACGGTTGGATCGAGCCCAGCCGCGAGGCCAGGATCTGCCCGGCAATGAAGTCCGACAGCTCCCCGGCCAGCCCGTTGGTGACCGGTTCGTCGCGGCCGAATTTTTCCGGCAGGCCGCGGCAGAGGGCCGCCAGGGCGGGATCGGGAAAGTCCGCCCGCACCTGTTCCAGAAACGCCGCCAGGGTTAAGCGCCGTTCGTCATACACCAGCCGTTTGATAGCGGCCAAGCTGTCGACCAGGGTGCCGATACCCATCACATTGACGCCGCAGAGGGTGAAGACGGCACCGCTCTCCTCGGCGCAGCGCCCGGACTCAATGCAGCCCCGCACGCAGACGCTCTCAAAGGGGGACGGGGCGCGGGTCCGGATGTCGTCCAGGCTGCGGGCGAGCCCCGCCAGGCCGGGCCCCGCCCACCAGCGGGCAAAGAACGCCTTGAACCCGGCGAGCAGCGCGGGGAAGCCGGCGGCGGCCGGCGTGCCGGCGAGGTAATCGAGCAGCACCGCCGGGAGATCGACCTCGCCGACCACGGTCAGCGGGCAGGCGTCGCCCTGGGGGCTGGCCTCGTAGCAGCCGACAATGCCGAAGTCGTGGGCGCGCGCCGCGGGAATGCCAGCGGCCATCAGCCCCGCAGCGACGACGGGGTCGTTGAGGAAGGACGGCTGGCCACGCCCGCACAGGGCAAGGCGCGCCGCCGCGTCGCGGAAGCGCGCGGAGGAACCGTCGTGAAGCCGGACGGTGATGGAGGGCTGGTTGACGCCGAGTTCCGCCATCACCTCCAGGCACAGCAGCGAGAGCGCGTTTTCCTCATTGGCGCCGGCGGCGTTGCGGCCGCCCAGGGTCAGGTTCTGCGACTCGTCGCCCTCGCAGCTCTTGAGGAACAGGCAGGCGAGGATTTCCCGGGCTTCCGCGGGGTCGCGCAGATAGGGCAGCAGGAACTGGTCGAGGCGCCCGAAGGAGACGGCCGCGGCCGTGCCCTCGGCGTGCAGGAACAACTGGATGAACCAGACGAACTGCGCGGCCTCGCGGAAGGTGTCCGGCGCGGCCCCGGCAATCTTGCGGCAGACCGCTGCGGCGTCCGCAAAGCCGGGCTTGGCCGCGCAGGCCGCCGCGTGACGCAGGATGAAGGTGGCAAAGGCGTCGAGGGCCCGGGCAAAGGCGCGCCGGTTGGCGCCGGCCGGCATGGCGGCGACCTGCGCCTTCATGCCGTCCACGCCCAGGGTGAGAAACCGCCCGTAGTCGACGATGATATGCCCGACATTGCCGTGCCCGGTGTCGGCGACAAAGCGCTGGGAGCCGACAATCAGCTCGTCGTCCCGGATGACCACCGGCAGGCGCTCCGCAACCGCCGCGAGGAAGCCGGCCCGGGCCTCGGCGGGGCTGGTCGCAGGAACGGCAAAACTCTCTTGCGCAATCCGCAGGAACGCCGCCTGTTCGGCGGCATCGAGGATGCGGTGAGAGCCGCACGCCGCGGATTCGGCGGCGAGCGCCGCGAGCAGCCGGTCAACGCGTGGGGAGATCATCGTCAGACTCCGGTTTCGAAACGGGCGACCATGTCCTGCTGAACCTCGCGGGACAGGCTGGTAAAGCGCATGCTGAAACCGCCGATGCGGACGATCAGGTCGTGGTGCCGCTCCGGTTCGCGCATCGCCTGGCGGAGCCGTTCCGGGGAGAGGCCGTTCACCTGCAACTGCAGGCCGCCCCGCTGGAAATAGGTCCGGACGAGGGCTTGGAACCGGCGGCGTCCCTCCGGGGTCGCGAACAGGGCCGGATCCAGGGAGAGGTCGACCGGCTGGCCGCCGAAGAACTCCGCCTGGTTGAAGGCCGAGGCGGAGAGCAGCAGCGAGGTGTGGCCGGCGGCGGCGATGCCGGGGCGGGTGCCGGCATTTTTGGCCAGCGGCTCGCCACGGCGGCGGCCATCGAGGCTGGCGGCGGTTCGGGCGCCCCGGTCGACGTTGCCGGTAAGGGTATGCAGCGACGGCGCGCAGGCCACCTCCGGGGTGGAGCGGCCGATGATGGAGTTGGCCACGCGGGCGGCCAGCGCGGCGAGCATGCCGTCCGCCTCGGCATCGGCGTTGCCGTATTTCGGCTGGTTTTTGACGCGCTGGAGCAGGGCCGCGGCATCCGCATAGTCGTTTTTTGCCGCCGCGGTCAGGGCGGCGAGGCTGAACTCGGCGGTGTCGAAGACGAGCCTCTTGACGGCCAGCAGGGCGTCGGCGCAGTTGACGAGGCCGAACGTCTCGACGGTCAGGGTGCGGTAACGGACGCCGCCATGAAGCCGGTCCAGGCCGCGTTCCATGCAGTCGTCGAGCAGGGCCGAGACAAAGGGGTTGGGCAGGCGCAACGCCCGGCGGCGCTCGGTTTCCGCGATGTAGACCCCGGTCAGTTCGTCGGCATAGGCGCAGACGGTGTCGAAGAGTTCCGCAAAGTCCCGGTAGGCGGCCGGGGGAACGGTGGCGAGCGGGAGCGGCAATTCCCCGTTGAAGGGATGGCCGCCGTTGAGCGCCAGTTCCAGGGCGACCGGCAGGATGATGACGCTGCCCCACATGTCCGCCCACTCCCGGCCGGGCATCATCAGCCCCATGCAGGAATTGGCGGCCCACTCCGGCAGTTCGGCGGCGGGCACGCCGCGGCAGGCCAGGGCACGGCGACAGGCATCCTCGCCGTAGAAGGTGGGCTGGCCGACGGTGAGCAGTTCCGGCACGCAGAGCCGGTCAAAATCCTCCGGGGCCAGCGTGTCGTCAACGTGGACGGCAAGGAGCGGCGCCGGCAGGCGCAATTCCGCCGCCACCGTGACGACCAGGCGGGAAAGCTCGTTGAACTGGCTGCGCCCGGCGGCATCGCGGCCGCCGAGGTTGAGGGCCACCGCGGCATCGGCGAACTCCGGGTTGTCGAGCATCCGGAAAAAGTCGGCGAGCTGGGCGGCCAGCACCGTCTCGGGAACGCCTGCGGCCCGGTCGGCGCGATAACGATCAAACAGGTACTGGTCAACGCGCCCCAGGGAGATCGACCAGGGGGCCTGTTCTGAAACGGCGATGCCGACGGTGACCAGCCACAGGGTTTGAAGCCCTTCGGCAAACGTGGCGGCCGGCTCCCAGGGCACGCGGCTGGCGGGATCGTAGCGCCGGGCGAACTCCGCCAGGGCCCGGAGCGCGGTTTGCATGCCGGCCAGCAGGTCGCGCTTGGCCGGGGCCGCACCGGGCAGCTCGCGGTCAATGCGGGCCACCACCCCCTTCAGCCCGTGCGCGACCACGGTTCCGTAATCGACCGTGGTATGGGCGCCGCCGCCGTCACTGCACAAAAAGCCGAAACAGCGGTCCATTTCCTGGAACGCGTCTGGAGCAGAGGAGGTCGGAGCGGCGGCCGCCGCGTCCTCCGCCGCCCGGAGGCGTTGTTCCCAGGCCGCGCGTTCCGCCCCGGCGACAAACGCCAGCCCCATTTCTCCGAACAGCGTGGTGCGCCCGGAACGGCCGACGGGAATCCGCTTCAGGGTTTCCGCAAACAGCAGGGCCTCGCGTTCCGGCACCGAAACACCGGCCGCCGCGGGAAACTCGCGCTCCAGTTCCCGGCGCAGCGTCCGGAGCATCGGCCAAATGCGCTCGTAACCGTTCATGCGCAAAGTTCCTCCGCCGGCCCCGGAACGGCGCCGGAAAAACCGAATTTGGCGGAAATCCGGCCGGCACAGGCGGTGACGCCGGCGCCATGGGCGGCCAGCAACGTTTTTATGGTGAAGTTGAGCGTGGTGGCGGATAGGCCGACCGCCCCGACCACCCGGCCCGCCCCGTCGAAAACCGGGGCGGCGACGCACAGGATACCGCGGCCAAACTCTTCATGGTCGGTGGCATAACCGTGACGGCGGACACGCTCCAGTTCGGCCCGCAGGGCGGCCGCCGTGATGATCGTGCGTTCGGTCAATCGCGGCAACCCGTTCTTGATCAACGCCGCCATGGCCGCGGGGCCGAGATGCGCCAGGATCGCCTTGCCGGGCGCCGTGCAGTGCAGCGGATACTCCCCACCCGCCCGCCCGGCGACCTTGACCGGGCCGGTGGCGTCAAAATGTTCCAGATAGAGGACCGTCCCCTGGCCGGGCACGCCGAAATAGACGCTTTCCCCCGTGCGTTCCCACAGGTCGCGCAACGGCCCGCGCGCCAGTTCCAGCGGGGAGAGCCGGGCGGCGGCGGCCCCGGCCACCGCGAACGGCTTGAGAGTCAGGCGGTAGCGTGGGCCAGGCTCGACGGACTCCGCCCAGCCGCGGGCGCACAGGACGGCCAGCAGCCGCCCCGCCATGTTCTTGTTGGTGCCGGCGAGGCGGGCGGCCTCGGACAGCCCGAGCGGCGCGGGGGCGGCGGCAAGCGCCTCGATCAGTTCCAGCCCGGCGGCCAGGGCGGGTGCCTTGCAGGTATCGGACGGCATGGATATTACACCTGTGTTACGATGTTATAAATATATCACATTTTATTGCCGCCGCCAGGGTGGCCCAACCGACAGATCGGACGGATCTGGCGGATCCGCCGGATTCCGCCAGGCCTTGACGGCCGGGCCGGGCCGGGTTACAGTCAAGTCGTCGCGTGTCATGCATGTGCGGCGCCAGGCGCCCCCCATTCCAGGAGCAAAACCATGTCAAAATCCCTCCGAACCGTTTGGCGGCAGACCGTCGCCACCCTGGCGTTCCTGCTGGCCGGCAGCGTCCTGGCGGCGGAGCGGCCGGCCACCGAGGGCGCCGTGCCCGGCCAATGGACCATGGACTTTGACGCCGCCTGCCAGGTGGCCGCGGCAAAGAAGCTGCCCATTTTCATCAACTTCACCGGCTCGGACTGGTGCGGCTGGTGCAAGCTGATGGACACCAAAGTTTTTTCGCAGGCGCCCTGGCAGGCCTATGCCAAGGAACGCCTGCTGCTGGTGTGGATCGACTTTCCCCAGGACAAGGCGCTCGTCCCCGAAAAGTTTGTCGCCCGCAACCAGGCCCTGGCCAAACAGTTTGGCGTGGAGGGCTACCCGGCCTACATCCTGCTGGATGACGACGGCAAGAGTCTGCTCGGCCAGCTGGGGGCCGACCGCGACGTCACGCCGGGGCGGTTCATGGCCCAGGTCCGGGAGGTGTTGAGCAACCGGACCGTCGAGGTGGAAAAACTGCTGGCCAGCATGCCGGCGGCAGCAGCGCAGGATTACCGGAGCACGGCCGCGCAACTCCAGCAGGCGCGCGCCGAGCAACAGGCCCTGGAAGCGGCCTACACGAAGAAGAACGCCGAGCTTGACACCCAGATCACCGCGCAGGCGCAGCGGTTGAAGACGTTGCGCCTCAACACCCTGCTGGCCAAACTGCCCAAAGAACAGGCGGCCGCCTACACCGCCAAACAGGAGCGGGCGACGAAAGTGACCGCCGAGTTGAAGGCATGGCTGGCCACCCGCCCCGAACGGAACGAGGCCAACCGCGAAAAGTTCACCGCCTGGAGCAAGGAGCTCGCCACCCTCGAAACCGAGATGGCGGAACTGCTCAGTCCGTAGCCGCCGCGAGCTGATAGAAGCGCACGCCCTGCGCGGCCAGGCCGCGGCACCAGGCCGCCGCCTGCGGAGTCCGCGGGAGCGGGCCGGCCAGAATCCAGGCGGAGGCGGCCCGGGGCGGCGCGCCGGTCGGAGCGGCGACGGCGCCGCCCAGCCAGAGGTTGAGCAGGCACCACTCCCCCGCGCCGGGCTCCCGGAAGCGCTTTTCCAGCGCCCGGCTGACTTCCACCGGCCGGGTCGGCAGCACGGCCAGCAGCGGGGTTCCGGCGGCGGCCGCCGCCGGCAACGTTTCGGGTGGCAGCGGCGCCAGGCGCCAGCAGGCGGTGTCCAGGCCCCAGTCGTCGTCCTCGGCCTCAGCCGGCCGCCGGCCGGCGGCGGCCGGAATCCAGCGTTCCCCCCCCGCTTGGTCGGCGGCGGACACGCCGCTGGCGGAGCCCAGCTGCAGGAGACTTGTCGGTGCCTCCAGCCGCGCCAGGGTGTCGGCCACGGCGGCGGTGCCGGCCTGAAAACGGACGCAGTAGCCCGAGGTGGCCGGCCAGACCACCACCATGTCCGGCGGACATTGCTGGCGGACGGTGTTGAACAGCGCCGCCCAGTCGGGGGCGGTCCAGCGGGCGCGCGCGGAATCGGCCGCCGCCAGCAGCACCACGCCGAAGAGCGCCAGGATCACCAGGCGCAACGTCGCCACCATGGCGCCGCCGGTGCCGGGCCGCCAGACGGCGGGGAGCGTGACCAGGCGGTCCAGGCCGGCGGCGGCGGCGGCAATCAGCCAGGGCACCACCGGCAGCCAGGCACGGTCCGGCCCGAGCCCGGTGAACGCCATGCCCAGCCACGGCACCAGCAAGTTGACCGCCACGGCCAGGCGCAGGACGGGGGCGGCCCGGCCCCAGCCCAACCCCAGCGCCGCCAGGGCCAGCACCGCACCGCCCCCGGCCACCGCCGCCAGGGACTGCCAGCCGTAGGCCAGGTGCCCCCAGCAGCCGGGAAACGGCTGGCTGAAGCGGGCCCGGGCGGCGGCCAGCGGCAGCCAGGCCTGCCACAACCAGACCAGACAGGCGGCGCCGAGCGCCACCACCGCCAGGGCCAGCCAGCGGGACGGCGGACGGAACGGCAACCAACGGCCGGCGGAACGGCAGCCAACCGCCGGCGGCACCGCGGCATCCGCGGTTGCGGACTCCGCCGCCCAGGCCACGGCGCACAGCCCCGGCAGGAACAGCAGGGTGGTCGGCAGGGTCAGCAAGGCCAGGAAGGCGGGCACGATCCACAACAGCCGCTGGACCGGCCGGGTGTCCGCCGCACGGCCGTTCCGCATGGCCAGCACGGCGGCCAGCAGCAGCAGCGCCGTCTGCAGACTGTACCCGCGGGCGACCACGGCAAAGTGGGCCAGGGCACCGTTGGCGGCGCCCAGCAGCAGGGCGGCCGCCGCGGCCCAGACCGACCGGGTCAGGCGCCAGGCCAGCAGCGGCAGCAGCAGCAGCGTGGCCAGACCGGCCAAAAACGACGGCAGCCGGTAGGCGGCCAGGCGGCCGCCGCCCAGTTCCAGCGTCCGGGCCGCGAACAGGGTGTGCAGCGGGTGGTTGTTGGGGGTGGCCAGGTCAAACGCCAGGGCCGGCCACGGTTTGGGCACGTAATGGGTCAGCGTCCAGATCTCATCGTATTCGAGGCCGCGCTGCAGCTGCCCGGCCCGCCACCCGGCCGCCGCCAGCAGCACGGCGAGGGCCAGCGCCGCCGCGATCCCAATGGCTTGTTTGGCGGAGATCATTCGGGGGCCACGGCGGCGTCGCGGTCATAAACGATCCGACCGCCGACCACGGTCATGACCACCTGGTCCTGGGCGTCGAGGACGGTGAGGTCGGCCCGGCGGCCGGGCTGCAGGCGGCCGCGGTCGGTCAGGCCGACGCTTTCGGCGGCGTTGGCGGTGGCACAGGCGATTCCCTGCTGGCGGCTGAGGAACGGGCTGTACGCGAGGAAGTTGCGCAAGCCGTTGTCGAGGCAGACGCAGGAACCGGCCAGGCGGCCGGTGGCGGTGTCCACGGCCCGCATGCCGTCGACTTCGACCTCGCGGATGCCATAGGCGAAACGCCCTTCCTGCAGGCCGGCCCCGACAATGGCGTCGGAAACCAGCACCACCCGCGGATTCGGCTTGGCCCGGCAGGCCAGGTTGACCATGCGCGGATGGACATGGATGCCGTCGGCGATGAGTTCGATGGTCATCCGGTCGTCGGTGATGGCCACCGCGGTGAGGCTGATGTCGCGCTGGCGCAACGGCGGCATGCCATTGAAGAAATGGGCGCAGCGGGTGGCGCCGGCGTCGATGGCGTGCAGGGTGGCGGTTTCATTGGCCATGGTATGGCCCAGGGAGGGAATGACCCCGGCCTCGCGCAGCCGGCCGATCAAGGCTTCCGCGCGCTCCAACTCGGGGGCCAGGGTCATGATGCGGGTACGGCCGCGGGCGGCCGCGAGCAACTCGTCGGCGCGCGTCAGATCCACCGGCATCAGGGACTCCTCAGGAATGTCGCCGCGCGCATCGGGGCTGCTGTTGAGGAACGGCCCCTCGAAATGCACGCCCATCGGCACGGCACCGGGCAGCGTGCCGGCCTGGTCGCAGAGATCCGCCAGGCAGGACGCCGTTGCCAGGGTGCGCTCATAGGGGACGCCCTGGATGGTCGGCAGGAAGCTGGTGATCCCGTGTTCCGCGAGGAAGCGGGAGAGGCCGGCCACCGCCGCCGGCAGGTCCTTGGGGGTCAGCAGATCAAAGGTGCCGCCCCCGTGCAGGTGGGTGTCGATCAGGCCGGGAATGATGGTGCAGCCGGGCCGCCGGATGACCGCCACCTCGTCGAGGCCGGAAAAGGCGGATCGCCCGCCCACGGCCCCAATCAGGCCGTCGCGGCACAGCACGCAGGCGTTATGGATCACCTCGTGGGGCGTGAGGCAGCTGTCGGCATGGAGAATGAAGGCGCTCATGGCGCGGTGGGTTTTTCCTCCGATCCGAACCACTCCTTGGCATCGTTGAGGACAAAGCTCTGCTCGTCCGAGGGACGGGACTCCGCGCGTTCCTGGACGGCGGCGAACAAGGCCCGCAATTCGGCCACGGCGGGCCGCGCATAGAGTTTGACCAGCCCCATGCTGGCGCTGACGGAGAAGGCCACCACCAGCAGGGTGTCCCGATCAACCGCACAGATGAACAGGCCGCGCTTTTCCCCCTGATGGATGACCGAGCTGAACTCGTCCTCACCAAGCAGGCGGGCCAGCTCGCGGCTGGCGGCAAAGACGCCGGCCCCCAGGGCGGAGATCAGCATCGGGTCCTGGCTGTCAAAGCCGACTTCGGTGAGGACATGACCGCTGAAATCGCACACCATGCCGCCCTGCGCCTCGGCACGCGCCATCAGCTGGTTGAGCACCCCGTTCATCCGCTGCACATCTTTGGCGGTAAGCACAAAAGCCATGAGCAACCTCTTCCCTTAACTGGTTAGGCAAGCTTAAACTGTTGGTCTGCGTTTTCTTTACCGCCATGCTGCTTGACGAAACGGTTCAGGACCAGACGGGCAATCAGATTCAAGGATTCAAACACGCCGTCGCCCCGAGGGGCGACCGCCGCCATGCTGGGACGCCGCAGGCCGCCGCGGTTGTTGAAGACAAACTCCAGGTATTTGGCGGGCGCCACGTTTGGCAGGTCGCGCTTGTTGTACTGGAGAATATAGGGGATGGTGTCCAAAGAATCGCCCTGCAACTTGAGATTTTCCTCAAGATTGGCCAGGCTTTCGACGTTCTGCTGCATCTTGTCCCATTGGCTGTCGACCACAAAAACCACGCCGTCGGCGCCGCGCAACACCAGGCGCCGGGTCATGTTGTACATCACCTGGCCGGGCACGGTGTACATCTGGAACTTGGTCTTGAACCCGCGCACCGCATCGGCGCTCAGCGGCATGAAATCGAAAAACAGCGTGCGGTCCTGGGAGGTCGCCAGGGAGGTCAGGCTGCCCTTGGCCTCATCACGGATCATCTGGTGGATGACCTGGAGGTTCGTGGTCTTGCCGCACAGCCCACAACCGTAATAAACGATCTTGAGCTGGATTTCCCGGGTTGCGTAATTGATGAACGACATGCCGTCTCCAGTTGCGGTTTGACCGCGAGGATATTATGGTGTGCCGTTTCTCAAATGCAAGAATTAGCCATGGTATATGTTTTCGGGGATACGTGGATCAAGGGGATTCCTCCATGAAGCTGGCCCAGTTCTTCGCCCGGTTCGTCACCCGTGACGTTGCCGCCGCCCCGGCGGCCGCAACCGCCCCGGCCTCCCCGGCGCCCGCCGCCAGCGCTCCCGCCGCCACCGGCCTGAACGCGGCGGCGACCCCCGCCACCGCCCCGCTGCCAGCGGCCTCAATGGACAGCATTTTCTCCGATTTTTCCTCCATCCAGTCCCTGCTCAAGGATGAGGAACTGGTCGAACTGCCGGTCGCCGCCCTGCTGGCCCGGCTGCCGGAGCCGCTCCGCGGCCCGGAATGGAAGGCCGGCGTGATTCCCGACAACTGCGTCCTGCATGTCGACCAAAAGAGCCTGTTCGAGCAGCTGCAGCGCGGCCGCCTGCAATACCCGGTTGAGCAGTTCCGCTATGATGTGCCGCCGGGCTGGCTGGCCGCGGACGCCAAGGGGAGCGTGGATCTGGACCTGGCCCAGGTCGTGGATTCCGTGCCGCCGGAATTTTTCGGGGAAACCCTGCCCGCCACCCAGGAGATGAAAGAAATTTCCGAGATGCGCGACTATTTCGCGCCCAAACAGGCGGCGGCCATCCGCCCTGCCGCCGCCTCTCCGTCCACGCCCGCCCCGGTTGCCGCGGCAGCCGCGCCCCAGCCCGAACCGGCGCCCGAGCCGGTCCCGACACCTCCCGCGCCCCTCCCGGCCACGGCAGCGCCCGTCACGGCACCGGCCATGCCGGCACCGGTGGCTGTCGTGGCCGAACCGGCGGCGGTGCCTGCGGCGCCCGCGCCCCAGTCCGAACCGGCGCCCGAGCCGGTCCCGGCACTCCCCGCGCCCCTCCCGACCGCGGCAGCGCCCGTCACGGCACCGGCCATGCCGGCACCCGTGGCCGTCGTGGCCGAACCGGCAGCGGTGCTTGCGGTACCCGAGCCCCAGCCCGAACCGGCGCCCGAGCCGGTCGTGGCACCCCCGGCGCCCCTCCCGGCCGCGGCGGCGCCCGTCATGGAACCGGCAATCCCGGCGCCAATCGCGGCGGCGGCCGAGCCGCCCGCCGTGGCCGAGCCGCCCGCCGTGGCCGAGCCGCCCGCCGTGGCCGAGCCGGAAGCGGCGGTGGCCGGCTGGGACGGCATCGAGCCGCGGCACAACGCCGGCAACCAAAGCATCAACCTCAACTTGGCCACCCTGGACGATCTGCTGCTCCTGCGCGGCATCGGGGCCAACCGCGCCAAACAACTGCTTGAATACCGCAACCGGATCGGTGGCTTCAAGAACATCTTCGAACTGGCAAAAGTGCCGGGGATGGGGGGTGCCACCTTCACCAAGATCACCGGTCTTTCGACGAAAACCCGGGCGAACCGCCATCAACTGCTCAACCAGATGCTCGGCTTGGCGCCCGAGGCCATTCCCAGCCTGGCGGAGATTGCCACCGCCACCACCCAGTTCCTGGGCGCCACCGCCTGTGTGCTCACCAACCACGACGGCATGCCGTTGACCGTGCACGGCATGGCTCCGGAGGAGGCGGACGCCAAGGCGGCGCTCGCCCCGCAGCTGTTCCGCCGGATCGGCGGCTACCTGCGCCGGTTCCGTTCGGATGTGGCCACCGGCGCCCTGATCCTCCCGTGCCGCCACGGCCAGTTGTTCCTGCTGGACGGCGACAGTGTCTGCATGATCCTCGATTTCGAGCGGCCGATCAGCCGCGCCACCAGCAACAAGGCCCTGCAAGTCATGACCGAACTCGACTGGCTGCTCGGCGTCCGCGCCACGGTCAGCCCCATCTGACACGGAAAGCCCCTATTCCATGCCAACCCACCTGCTGGTCATCGACCCCGATCCGCGCCGGCGCGAGGAAACCGTCACGCTGCTGCAGTCGCCCGAAACCGAGGCGCAGGGGGTCGCAACGTTCGCCGAAGCCCACCCCTTGCTGGAGGCGCCGACACCGCCCGAACCGGTGGTGCTGGGCGTCACCGCGGCCGGCCTCTCCGAGGCCGCCGCCTTTTGCGCGCAGTCCAGCACCGGGGCCTCCCCCCGCACCGTGCTGGCCTACCTGCCCGGCGACGATGAGGCCGGCCGCCTCCGCCTGCTGGAGAACGGGGCGGAGACCGCGGTCACCGGCGCCGCCTGGATGACGGAGTTGCGCGCCGCCGTGCTGGGAGGCGGCACCGCCGGGGCGGCCCCCGCCGAACAGCAGATGTTCTTCAAGCTCAAGACGGGCGAACTGGGCAATGTCCTGCAGTTCCTCAATTTTTCCGGGCGCAACGGCCGTCTGGACATCACCTTTCCCGGCAACCGCGACGCGGGACATCTGTTCATTTCCCAGGGCGAGGTCATCCAGGCGGAATATGCCGGCCTCGGCGCCCTGGAAGCCATCGCCCAAATGCTCGGCCAGGGCGATGCGGAAGGGCAATTTTTCGAGACCACCGCCCTGCCGGCGCCGGAACTGCTGCTGCCGCTGTCCCAGCTGATGATCGAAGCCACCGTGCTCGCCGATGAAAACCGCGAGGCCCGGCAGGCGATTCCCGACGCCAACGCGATCCCCCGCCGGCTGGCGGCGGACTGTCCGGCCGACAGCGGGCCGGACGAACAGGCCGCCTGGGCGGAAATGGACGGGGCCACGGCGGCCGGCATTCTGCTGGCCGAGGCCGGCCTGTCCCCGCTCCGCGGCTGGCGTGCCCTCAACAAGCTGCTGGCCGCCGGCGCCATCGCCGTGCTGCCAGCGGACAGCCCGGACATCAGCGCCGAAGCGCGCCTGGACAGCCTGTTGCGCCGGGTGCGCCGGCGGATTGCGGGCGCGCCGGACAACGAGCAGCGCCAGCAGCGGCTGGCGCATCTGGAAACGCTGGCCGGCCTGCAGCCCCCCGACCCCGGCGACTATCTGGGCACCACCCTGATCCACTTTCCCGATTCCGTGTCGGTGCAGTTCGCCACCTGCCTGTGCGGCTGCGGCAACCAACTGCTCATGATCGAGGGCAGCCCGGTGGTCTGCGCCCGTTGCGGCACTCCGCTGTGGCCGCGCAACCGCGCGCTCTACCGCTTGGCCTAGTCCCCAGTAAATCTTAAATCTTCACCACGAAGACACGAAGAGCACGAAGATAAATCGAAGAGGTGTTTGGGGCGCTCATTTTGCCCTTGAAACGCTTCGTTCGAGCTGCGTGTCCTTCGTGCCTTCGTGGTGAATCTGAAATTTTAAGTTTTACAAGCTACTGGGGGCTTCCCCGGCCGCCAGCCCGTCCTCCTCCAGCTTGCGGTAGAAGGTGGCCCGGCTGATGCCCAGCAGGTCGGCGGCCTTGGCCCGGTTGCCGCCGGTGTGGGCGAGGATCTGCGCCATGTATTCGACTTCCTTGCGGCGCAAGTAGTCCCGCAGGGATACCGGCGCGCCGGAAAGGGGCGGCATGGCCTCCGGCACGGTGTCGGGGGGACAGGGACGGGCAATGCGCGGCGGCAGGTCCGCGACCCGGATCACGCCGTCCCGGCACAACGCCGCGGCGCAGGCCACGGCATTGGCCAGCTCCCGGATGTTGCCCGGCCAGGAATAGGCGGCCAGCGCCGCCAGCACGCCCTCGCCCAGCTGCAGCGGGAGGCCCAGCTCCGCCTCCTGCAGCCGGCAGAAATGCGCCGTCACCAGTGGAATGTCCTCCAGGCGGTGGCGCAGCGGCGGCAGTTCGATGGGAATGACATTGATGCGGAAGTAGAGATCCTCGCGGAATTCGCCCCGTTCCTTCTTGTCTTCCAGCGATTCGTTGGTGGCGGCAATCACCCGCACATCCACCGACACGTCCTGCGTCTCGCCCACCGGCCGGATCTTGTGCTCCTGCAGGGCGCGCAGGAACTTGGACTGGATGGACAGGTCCATGGCCCCCACCTCGTCCAGGAACAGGCTGCCGCCATGGGCGGTCAGGAACAGGCCGTCCTTGGCCCGGGTGGCGCCGGTGAAGGCGCCGGCGGCGTGGCCGAACATCTCGGACTCCAGCAGCGGCGCCGGCAGGGCGGCGCAGTTGAGGGGCACCCAGGGGCCGTTGGCGCGCCGGCTGCCGGCATGAATGGCCCGGGCCACCAGCTCCTTGCCGGTGCCGCTTTCGCCGGTGATCAGCACCGTGCTGTCGGAGCGCCCGACCTTTTCAATCCACTCGTAAACCCGCTGCATGGCCGGGGATTCGCCGGCCAGCAGGCCGAAATGCAAGCCGCCCGCCGGGGCGCCGCCGCCCGCCGCGGGGGGAACCGCCGCCGGCCGGCTGGCCAGCGCGTTGGCGACAACCTCCTGCAGCTTTTTGATGTCGAACGGCTTGCGCACAAAGTCAAAGGCCCCCTCGCGCATCGCCTCCACCGCCAGCTCAATGGTGCCGTAGGCGGTGATCACAATCACCGGCAGGCCGGGCCGCCGGGAGAGGACCGCCTGCAGCAGTTCCAGTCCGTTCATGCCGGCGCCCAGGCGGATGTCGGTGATCAGCAGGTCGCAGGCGGCGCCGGCATCCAGCAGGGCCAGGGCCTCCTCGGCGGAACCGGCGCCGACCGGCTCGTGGCCGGGTTGGCGCAAGGCCAGGCTAAGCACCCGGAGGATGCTGGGCTCGTCGTCAACGATGAGAATCTTGGCCATGATCAGCTTTCCGGGAGGCAGTGGCAAAAAGGGGCAGTTTGTCCAGCCATTCCCGGGCCTGGTCGGTCAGGTGGCGCAGGCGTTCCGGATCTTGGGCGGCGGCGTGGAGGAAGTCCTGGACCTTGGCATCGAGGCGGCTGGTTTCCTCGCTGATGGTCTCGCACATGGAGGTGATCAGGTTCCAGTCGGCGGCGGAAACCGCCCGGCGCTGCTGGGCGACCGCGCCGGCCGCCTGGGCCAACAGTTCCCCGGCGCCGCGGATGGCGGTCAGCGGATTGCGCACCTCATGCGCGACTTCGGCGAGCATGCTGGCCGCGGCCCGGAGGTTGTCCCGCTCGCGTTCCTGCTGTTCGGCGCGCAGCAGGGCCGACATGTCATGGAAGACCAGCAGCAGCAGTTCGGCCTCGCCGCTCCCGCCCAGCACGCCCAGGCCGGCCTCCGCCGGCAACGGCAGGAGGGAGGTCCGCCCCTCGATCAGGCAGGGGATCCGGGTGCCGTCGGGCCGGATGGCGCGCCACAAGACCTCGGAACCGACCAGCCGCTCGGGGGTGGGCTGTTCCCCGTCCAGCAGCCCCCCGAGGTGGTGGTCGAGCAACTCGCGGCCGGCCAGGCCGAACAGCTTGGCGGCCGCCAGGTTGGCCAGCACGATGCGGCCGCTGCCGGGAACCACGCCCAGCATCGGCGCCCCCACCGTGTCAAAGATCACCTGCCCCAGGCCGCGCAGCCGGCGCAACTGGCGGCTTTGGTTGAAATATTGCTCGCCAATGAAGGCCGCCGCCGCCGTGAAGAAGCAGAAGATGACCACGCGCATCATCAGTTCGCGGATCACCCGGGCCCGGTCGGCATAGGGCCAGGGGGTGGGGCCGAGATAAGGCAGCGCATCCTGCATTTCGGCCAGGACCAGCGCCGCATAAAACAACACGCTGAGGATGGCCACATGCAGCACCAGCCGCCCGGACACCACAAACCCCGCCACCAGGATCACCAGGGGATAGAGAATGGTCAGTTCGCTGCGGACGCCGCCGGTAAAATGCACCAACCCGGTGATCACCAGCACATCCACCAGGAACTGGTACGGCATGCTGGCCTCCGCGGTGGCCTCATCGCGCAGCCAGACCGCGTAGGGAATGGTGACCAGGAAGGCCAGGCCGATGAAGACGAAAAACCCCTGGGCGGCGGCCGTCCCGCGCGGCAGCAGCACGCTGAGGACCACCAGCAGCAGCCCCATCAGCGCCAGCCGGCTGACCATGACATAGATCAGAATGGGCCGCCGCTGCCCGACCGGGTCCTTGCTCAGATGGCGGCTGAACCAGCCTTTCATGGCGACGGCCCAGCCCCTTAGTTGCCCACGATCTCGTTCATCTTGAAGATCGGCATGAACATGCAAATCACAATGCCGCCGATGACGATGCCCAGGAAGGCCATCAGCAGCGGCTCGATCATGCTCGACAACGATTCGAGGGCGTTGGCCACCTCGTCCTCGTAGAAGTCCGCCACCTTCTCCAGCATGCCGTCCACGTTGCCGGTCTTCTCACCGGCCGCAATCATGTGCAGCACCATCGGCGGAAACTGCCCGCTATCCTTGAGCGCCGAAGCCAGGGGGGAGCCGCCCTCGATCTTCTTGCTGGCGGCTATGATGGCGGCGCCAATGTACTTGTTGCCGGACGCCTGGGCCACGATTTCCATCGACCGGAGGATCGGCACGCCGCTGCGGATCATCGAGGCGAAGGTGCGCGCCATCCGGCCCATGGACACCTTCATGATGATCTGTCCGGCCACCGGTGCCTTGAGCACCCAGCGATCAAACACCAGCGCCCCGTGTTCGGTCCGCAGGAAACGGCGGAACAAGTAAATCGCCACCGCCGCCACCGCCACCACCACCGGCGAGTCGCGGCGCAGGACGTTGCTGATATTGAGCAGGATCTGGGTCGGCTTGGGCAGCTGGGCGCCGAAGTCGGCAAAAATGCCGGCGAACACCGGCACGATGAAGATGATCATGCCGGTGGTCATCACAAAGGCCAGCGCCATGACCACGATCGGATAGGTCATGGCCGATTTGACCTTGCGCATCATGGCCGCCGAGGTCTCCATGTACTTGGCCAGCCGCCCCGCAACCTCCGCCAGGCCGCCGCCCATCTCACCGGCGCGGATCATGCTGATGTACAGGTCGCCGAACAGCTCCTTGTAGCGCTCCAGCGCCTCGGCAAAGGAATCGCCGGCTTCAATGCGGCCGCTGATCTCCTTGACCACCTTTTGAAAATTGGGGTTGGCACTCTGCTCGGCCAGGGCGTCCATGGCCTGGACCAGCGGCAACCCCGCGTCCAGCATGGCCGCCAGCCGCTGGGTGAAGGGGCAGAGGTCCAGCTTGCGCATCTTGCCGATGCCGCGCAGGCGGGTCGGCCGGCCGGCGGCGGCCGCCGAGCCGGCCTCCTTGGCGGCAATCAGCGGCGCCCGCTTGTCCTTGGCCGCCAGAGCTGGAGTTGAATCTGTGGGTGTAGCCATAAGGCCGAAAAAGTCCCGGGGATGCGCACAATTCCGGCGACTAACGTAATCCCGAAATGCCCCGGCCGCCAGAAGTGATTGGGTTTGGGCACCTGACCATCGTGTCGGATGATGTTGAGGCCACTCCTTGGGGAACCGCCGTTCCTCAAGACGATACCGATTCCGATACTGTTCTCGGCGTCGGTATTCGGTATCGGATGAAGACCTAATAGATCACTTCAAGCAAGAAATCTCCGGAAAAAATCGACCATTACAAATCCGTTATTGATAACTACCAGACCGGCTGAGAGTCTTCGCGGGGTGCCCCCTCCGCGCCTACAGGTCAAGGAAAGGGGGGGCCTGTAGGCACGGGCGTGTCGCCCGTGGCGGGGGGCTGCCGTGGCAGACGGGGCGAGGAATGTCAGGTATTTTGTTAACTTGATTAGTATGTCATACCCCCTTGGGGTTTTCCGGGGGTCAGCCCGCCAATTCGTTGACCTCCGCCCAGTCGGCGCCCTTGCGCCAACGGAACAGCGGCCGGCCGCGGGCGTCCTCGATGCGCAGGGTGTCCGCCTCCTCGACATACCGTCCCCGCCGCCGCCAGCCGAGGCGCACCTCGCAACTCCAGGCCGCCACCGGCGGCGGCACCGTGGCGGGGCGACCGGCCGCCCCACCGCCGGCCGCCGCCACGGGAGCCAGTGCCAGCAGGGCGTACAGCTTGTCGAGCCAGCCGGTGACCGGCAGGACGTCGCGCCACGCCGGCAGCCCGGCGGCGCCGCCGCCGAACCCGTCGGCCGTGGCGAAGGCGCCGCCCGGCTGCCGGTGGGCCAGGAGCCACGGCAGTTGCGCTGCCAGGTCGCCGGGCTCAAGCAGGCCGGCCCGGCCAAGGGCCGTCAGCGTTCCCGCCGCCGCCCCGGTGAGCACGGGAAAGCGGCCGGGCGGCCGCTGGGGATGCACCAGCAGCGGATAGCCGCCGCCCGGCAGGGCGCTCCGCCGCACAAAGGCGGCGGCCGCCGCCGCCGCCTCGGCCAGGGCCGGCTCGCCGGTCCGCCGCCGCATGGCAATCAGGGCCGGCAGGCAGCGGGCGGTGAGGAACGGGCTGCACGGGGCGCCGTTCCGGTTCGACAGCGGCAGCCCGCCCGCCACCGCCCCGTCCGGCCGCTGGACGGCCAGCAACGACGCCGCGGCGCCCTCCAGGTAATGGTCGAGCCGCGGCCAGCCGCCGGCCAGCTCGCCATATTCCAGCAGCAGTTCGATGACGGCCGCGACCGTCGGGGGCGAATATTGGTCATAGCCGCTCATCGGCCAGTCGCAGAAGGTTTGCAGCTGTTTGTTCCACAAGATCTTGAGCACGCGCTCTTCGACATTCCGGGCCACCGCCTCGTCCAGCCCCGCGGGCACGGGGCGCCCCTGCCGCACCAGTTGCCGCCGGGCGCGTAGCGCGGCGGCCAGCACCGCCGGCTCGTGGGGCATTCCCCCCTCGCCGGGGTTGAATTCGAACCACGAGTTGCGCAGGCTGCCGTCGGCGAGCAGGGCCGGCGGCAGGGTGGCCAGGTCGGCCGCCAGGGCGTCCAGCGCCGCGACGGCCTCCGCCCCGGCCGCCACCGCACAGCGGCTGCCGTGGGCGTCCAGTATCCCTTCCAGCCGCCAGTCGGCGGCCGGCCCGCACCAACTCAGGCAGGCCGCCCGCGCGCCCACCGCCGGGCCGCCGTAGCCGCAGGGGGTGCGGACGGCGGCCAGCCAGCCGCCAAGGTCCGCCCCGGCCTGCCGGAGCGTCTCAGGGGCGGGGGTCATGGAAATGGCTGCCGCCGGCGTCATGGTGCCGCCCTCCGCAGTTCGAAGACCAGCGTCCGGGCAAACCAGCGGGAGCAGCCGCGGGCGGCATAATGCCCGGCCTGCCAGCCGGCCAGGCGGTCGCCGAGGGCGTGGCCGCCCAGGCGGCGCGCCCAGCCTTCCAGCCACCCCGCGACCTTCAACTCCACCGGCTGCAGCCCGGTCACCGTTTCCGCCTCCAGCCCGGCGGCCCGGCAATGCCGCAGGATTTCCGCCGGTTCGTACAGGCGCTCGGGGCCGCGGCTCCAGTTGCGCCCCAAGGAGTAGTTCTGCCCGCACATCCGCCGGTACCAGTACAGGTGCGGGTAGAGGCGGTTGGAAACCAGCAGCACCAGCCGCCCGTCCGGCGCCAGGACCCGGGCCATTTCTTCGAGCAGCGGCTGCGGGTCCGCAAACTGTTCGAGCCGTTGGTAACAGCACATGACGTCGACCTGTCCGTCGGGCAGCGGAATGACGGGCCGGTCCGGGTCGCCGTTGAGCAGGTACTCCAGGTTCGGAAAATCGCCCAGGGGCCGGAGGCGTTCGCGCAGGTAGTGGAGAATGCCCGGCGCCAGGTCATAGGCATAGGCCTTGTCCAGCCGGGCGCCGGCGGCCAGCAGCAGCTGCAGCAGCACGTCCCCGTTGTAGGCGAGCACGTCGAGGAAACGCGGCCGCTCCCGGCGGGCCAGCAACATGCCGAGCCGGCCGGTGAGGTGCCGGATGGCGGGTGAAAAACGCGGGTCCGGATTGACGTGCAGGGTCTGGGCGTCAATGCCGATCCCCTTGTACCACAGCAGCTTTTCCCGAAAATCCGCCAGTTGGCGCAGCGACCACAGGTGCGGCCGGATGTCGGCCGGGAAATGCGGGGCGCGCAGGTCGCAGCGGTTGTAGCTGAGCACCTCGTCAAGCGGCCGGCGCGGCGGCGCCGGCGGGGTGTCGGCCCGGTAGCCGAGGCAGACCAGCCCCAGATTTTCCAGGAATGGCGGGGCGCCGACCGCCCCGGCCAGGCCGCGCGGCACGCGGATGCCGCCCAGGTAGAGGCTGCCCAGCCCCTCGGCCTCGGCCGCCAGCAGCAGGGCGTAGATGGCCATGCCGGCCGAGAGGTACGGGGTCTTGCAGGGGTTGCGGCTTTCCAGCGAGGCGTCGTAAAACACCGCCAGCAGCACCGGGGCGTCGTACAGGTAGGACTGCTCGGCGTAGCTCAGCCGGCAGGCCTGTTCCTTCACCTCGGGGTCGGTGATGGCCACAAAATGCCACAGCTGCCGGTTGCAGGCGGTGGGGGCCGCCGTGGCCGCGGCCACGATCCGGCGCAGCACGGCATCGGGCACCGGCCGTTCCTGGAACAGCCGGGTGCTGCGCCGCTGCGCCGCGAGTTGCAGGAAGTCATCGCCGTTCATGGCACCCCGGGGTCACACGCTGAAGCGGATTTCCACACTGTCCATAATCTAACGCCGCATTCCCCGCCCGTGCCCGCGGCGGCCATGGTACGGGCGACCGGCCGGTCGCCCCTACGCCACCCGCCACCGGCGGCCGGGCGCGGCGGGGCAAAGAGCCGTTATATTCCATGGGCATGTCCGACCCTCATTTTTACATCACGACGCCGATCTATTACGTCAACGACCGGCCGCACATCGGCCACGCCTACACCACCATCCTCGCGGATGTGCTGGCGCGCTACCACCGGCTGCTGGACGTGCCCACCTGGTTCCTCACCGGCACCGACGAGCACGGCCAAAAGGTGCAGGAGGCCGCCGCCAAGCACGGCATGACCCCGCAGGAGCAGTGCGACACCACCGTGGTGCGTTTCCAGGAGTTGTGGAAGAAGCTGGAGATCACCCACGACGACTTCATCCGCACCACCGAAGAACGCCACACGTCGATGGTCAAAAAGGCGCTCCAGGAGCTGTACGACCGCGGCGAGATTTACGGTGCCGACTATGAGGGCTGGTACTGCGTGCCGTGCGAGCGCTTCTTCACCGAAAAGGATCTGGCCGAGGGGGGCGTCTGCCCGGACTGCAAGCGCGCCGTGCAGAAGCTGGTGGAACGCAATTACTTCTTCAAAATGAGCCAGTACCAGGCATGGCTGGTCGACCATATCGAGAAACACCCGGAGTTCATCCAGCCGGCGCACAGGCGGCAGGAGACGCTCGGCTTCCTGCGCCAGCCGCTCAATGACCTGTGCATCAGCCGCCCCAAGAGCCGCCTGGCCTGGGGCATCGAACTGCCGTTCGACGCCAACTATGTCACCTACGTCTGGTTCGACGCCCTGATGAACTACGTCACCGCCGTCGGCTACGGTGCGGACTCCGCCGCCTTCGCCAAGTGGTGGCCGGCCTCCTACCACCTGATCGGCAAGGACATTCTGACCACCCACACCGTCTACTGGCCGACCATGCTCAAGGCATTGGGCCTGGAAATGCCGCGCAGCATCTTCGCCCACGGCTGGTGGCTGGTCGGCCGCGACAAGATGAGCAAGTCGCTCGGCAACGTCGTCAACCCGATGGCGATGTGCGAGCAGTACGGGGTGGACGCCTTCCGCTACTTCCTGATGGCCGAGATGTCCCTCGGCAACGACGCCAGCTTCACCGAGGAGGCGTTCATCAACCGTTATAATTCCGACCTGGCCAACGACCTCGGCAACCTCGGCAGCCGCGTCATCAAGATGGCCCACCGCTTCCTCGACGGCCGCTTTCCCGCCCCCGAGCCCCCCGGCCCGGACGAGGCGGAACTGGTGAAAGCCGCCACCGTCGCACTGGACTCGATGCGCCAGCACCTGGACTCCATGCAGCTCGAACGCGGCATCGCCGACGTCCTGGCGGCCGTGCGCGAAGGCAACCGCTATTTCGACAAGATGGCGCCGTGGGCGCTGGCCAAGCAGGGAAAAACGGCGGAACTGCGCCGCGTGCTCTACAGCGCCGCCGAGTGCCTGCGCATCGTTTCCGGCCTGCTCTACCCGGTCATGCCCGGCAAGATGACCGAGCTCCGCCGCGCCCTGGGACTCAACGACGGCGAGACCGAGCCGCACCTGGGCACCCTCGGCGTGTGGGGCGGCCTGCCGGCGGAACGCCCGCTGACCGACGTCCCCCCCCTCTTCCCGCGCATTGAAAAGACGGAGGCAAAAACAGTACCGGGAACGGCACAGAAAACGGCAGGTAAGCCGGAAAAGGCCGCCAAAAAGGCGGACCAGGCGGCGGTCACGGAGCTGATTGAGATCACCGATTTCGCCAAGGTCAGCCTGAAAACGGCCAAAATCCTGGCGGCGGAGCCGGTGCCGGACGCCGACAAGCTGCTGAAGCTGCAGGTCGATCTCGGCACGGAGCAGCGCCAGATCGTGGCCGGCATCGCCAAATTCTACACCCCGGAACAACTGCTGGGCCGGACCATCATCGTGGTCGCCAACCTCAAGCCGGCGCAACTGCGCGGCGTCGCCTCCCAAGGCATGCTGCTGGCCGCCAAGAGCGGCAAGGAACTGCGCCTGGTGACGGTGGACGGCGGCGACTTCCCGGCCGGCGCCGGCGTCGGCTGAGCCGCGCCCGCCGCACGCCGAAGAGCGCCTGAAGGCGGGGAAGGAAAAACCTTTTGAGGAAAGGTGGTTTCCTTCTCCGCGCCCCAACCTTTTCCCAGCCTTTTTGTTCCAAAGGAAGCAAAGAAAGCGAAGGATGAATCTGGGAGCCGCCGGCCCCCTTCCTTTGCTGCCTTCGCTGCCTTCTGTTCAAAAAAGAGCGTTTAAGGATGGGGGCAAGGGCGCCAGGCGGTTCAGCGGGAGCGCGAGCCGAAATGGCGCACCGCGCCGGGGCGCGCCGACGACGCCTGTCCGCCGCCGGACGGCGCATGGCCACGCCCGGAACCGCCATGCCCCGCGGGGCGGCCATGGCTGCCACCGGCATGGGCCGGCCGGCCAAAATCGTGATGGGCGCTGGACGACGGCTGGCCGGCGTCATGATAACCGGCCCGGCGCTGGGCGCCGGCCGGGGCGCCGCGCAGGGAGCGGGCCGGCCGCGGGCCGCGGGTAAATTCCGCCTGATGATGTTCGGACGGCGCGGCGCGGTAGTCAAAGCCCTCGATCTGCCGGCGCTCAATCGTGGAGCGCAGCACCCGCTCAATGGCGCGCACCAGGCCGGTGTCATCGGGCGTGATCAGGGTGAAAGCGTCGCCGGTGCGGGCGGCCCGGCCGGCCCGGCCGATGCGGTGGGTGTACGCCTCGACGGTGTCGGGGATGTCGAAATTGATGACGTGGGAGATGCTGGACACGTCGATGCCGCGCGCCGCGATGTCGGTCGCCACCAGGATCTGGTATTTGCCGCTGCGGAAGCCGTCCATCGCCTCCTCGCGCCGGTTCTGCGACAGGTTGCCCTGCAGGGAGGTCGCCTTGTGGCCGGCCTTCTGCAGTTGGTCACCGACGCGCCGGGCCCGGTGCTTGGTGCGGGTGAAAATCAGCACCGAGCCGGTGTCGGTGATTTTCAGCAGCTCCAGCAGCAGGGCGCTTTTCAGGTGCTGGGCAACCGGATACAGCGCGTGGCTGACGGTTTCGACCGGCCGGGTGTTGGCTACCTGGACGGTGGCGGGATCGCGCAGGATCGCGCCGGCCAGGCTCCGGATGTCCTCCGGCATGGTGGCGGAAAAGAGCAGCGTCTGCCGTTTGGGGGGCAGGCGGGCGACAATCTTGCGAATGGTGGGCAGGAAGCCCATGTCGAACATGTGGTCGGCCTCGTCAAGCACCGCCACTTCCACACCGTCGAGCTGGGCCGTCCCCTGCTGGAGATGATCCAACAGCCGGCCCGGACAGGCGACCAGAATGTCGACACCGGCACGCAACTTGTTGACCTGCGGCTGGTAACCGACGCCGCCATAGACCACCGCGCTGCGGAGTCCGCACTGCCGGCCAAGCTCGCCAAAGGCATCATGGATCTGGTTGGCCAGTTCGCGGGTCGGGGCAATCACCAGGGCGCGGATTTTGCCGCGCGGGCCGTTCTGCAAGCGGTGGAGGATCGGCAGGGCGAAAGCGGCGGTCTTGCCGGTGCCGGTCTGGGCCAGCCCCATGACGTCGCGCCCCTGCATGACCACGGGAATGGCCTGGGCTTGGATCGGGGTCGGCGTCACATAGCCGGCGGCTTCGACACCCGCCATGACGCGCGGGTGCAACTGAAACAGGGAAAAACTCATGAGATGCAGATTCCTTGGCTGCGGTTAGTCCCGGGACCGGCGGAGAATAGGGTGCCGGAACCAGGTTGAGCCAAGTCACACTCTCAGCCCGTTCAGAAGAAGCCACTACTATAGCCCGAAACCGGCAGATTGCACCCCCTGTCACGACCTGTCAGCACTTGACCGCCAAACAAGCGGCAGGGACGGCTGGATTTACTCCTCCATAATGATTTGGCTGATTTTCCCGTCCCAGCGGGACGGGGCGGGAATAGACAGGGGCTTCAGCCCCTGTTCTGAAGTTTGGCACAAGTTGGGCGGCTTCGTCCCGTAGGGGCTGCACAGAAAGCCGTCAAGATGGCAAAGGCTGGATGATCCTGAGGCGGCAGCCTCCCTCGGAGTGTCGGCGGCTTCGACGCCGCCCTAGTATTCTCTTCTCTCTCATCCCGCCCCGAGCGGCCGTCGCCGCCGGCCGGTAGGAGGGCGGCGTGAGGACCCGCCGGCACTCCACGGCGCCGTGCCGGCGCAGGAAGCAAAACCGTGGAGCTTGGCAGAACTCAACGGCTACGGTTTTTCCGTCCCAGCGGGACGGTGCGGGAATAGGCAGGGGCTTCAGCCCCTGCCTATTTTCATTCAGTCCCTCCGGGACGAAGCCGCTCCATCCCCCCCGTGCTTATGCCCAGGCCAGACACGCTAAAGCGTGAACTCAAACGACCGGCGCCCCGTGTTTGAGTTCAGCCTTTAGGCTGTCTTCGGAGTGCGACGTCGGTTGGCGAGCAGGGTTTCCGCCAAACTCCAGGCAGGGACTTCAGCCCCTGTGTTTAGCCCCCCCCATTTCCCGTGCCGGAAGGCGCCTTGGAGGGCGGCGTCGAAGCCGCCGACACTCCCAGGGAGGCTGCCGCCTCAGGATCATCCAGCCTTCGTTCACGTTCCGGGCTCGGTAAATCCAAGCCCCCGTTCACTGACCCATTATCCCATGGTATATTATTCAAATGACCGCGTTAGCGTAAGCTCTTAACTGCTTTCCGCCCACCGCCTAAAAAGTTTCAGCCTGCCATGACACCTGCCAGCGAACCGCATCCTCCGACCCCGCCGGCCGCCGCGCGCCGGCGAATCCTGTGGTCGGCCCGGATCACCGTTGCCGGCGGCATCCTGGTGCTGGCGGGGATTGCCTTGGCCATGGCCCTCCATGCCGGCTGGTTCGGCGGCACGCCGGACGCGCGGAAATTTTCGCTGCTCTTCGACTATTTGAGTATGCTGGGGCGCACCTGCAACTATGACGGGAACTCCAACCTGGCCGCCAGCCTGGTCTTCAATGCCGCGCTGGTCGGCACCGGCATCCTGTACGCCTTTTTTTGGCCGGGCCGGAGCCATTTTATTCCCGGAGCGCGCATCCGCCGGACGGTGGTGATCTGCGGCTGGCTGATGGCCGCCGGCCTGGCCAGCCTCGGCCTGGCCCCGGAAAACCTGTTCCCCCGCCTGCACCCGCTGCTGACCGGGCCGCCCGTGGTGTTCGGGACGGTCGCCACCCTGCTCTGCCTGCGTGCCAGCGATCCGCGCTTTGACGGCCGCCGGGCCACCCGGCTGACCGTTGCCGTGTTCGGTTTGGCGGTGGCGGTGGCGGCCGTGCTGCGGCTGCTGGTGGCCCTCGGCCAGCTCCATCACCGCCCCTGCCTGCCGATCATGCAGAAGGTCCTGATTTTCCTGATTGTCGCCTGGACCTTCCGCCAGGCCTGGCTCATGCAACGCACGGTGCGCCGACCCGTTACCGCCCCCTGACCGCCATCCACGGATACCCTCCCCCCCATGCTTGAAACCCGCGAACTGCTGGCCCGGTTGGTCGCCTGCCGCCCGGTCAGCGCCGACATCCCCCAAGTCAACACCGCCACCCGCCTGCTGGAGGCCTATCTCCGGAAGGCCGGCCTGCACGTCGCCGTGGAAGAGCTGCCCGACGGCCGGCACACCCTGTGGGCGGCGACCGTGCCGGGCAAACAGGTGCAGGTGCTGCTCAACGCGCATCTGGATGTGGTGCCGGCCGAAGACCCGCGCCAGTTCACCCTGCAGGAACAGGACGGCTGGTTGCTCGGCCGCGGCAGCGACGACTGCCTGGGCAACGCCGCCCTGCTGGCCAACACCCTGGTCCGCCTGTGCGGCCGGAAAGTGTCGGCGGGGGCGCTCTTTTCCGTCGACGAGGAGATCGGCGGCCGGTCCACGCTGGCCATGGTGGAGCGCGGGTACGGCGCGAACAAGCTGGTGCTGGTGTTTGACGGCCGGGGCTACACCCTGGTCCACGCACAAAAGGGCATCCTGACGCTCAAGCTGATCGCCCGCGGCCGCGCCGGCCACGCCGCCGAGCCGTGGCTGAGCGACAATGCCATCGACCGGCTGCTGGCCGGCTATGAGAAGGTGAAACCGCTTTTCCCGCCGGTGGCGCCGCCGGACGAATGGCACAACACCCTGGCCGCCACCCTGCTCCACGCCGGAACGGTCACCAACCGCATTCCCGACCGCGCCGAGATGACCCTGAACATCCGCTTCATCGCCGACGGCGAGGCGGAACGCCTGCGCCAGGCCATCCGTGACGCCTCCGGCCTGGAGGTGGAGGGGACGGTCGAATGCTGGCCGCTGGTCTTTGCCGCCGACGACCCGACCCTGCAGGCCCTGCACCGCTCCATGGAAGCCGGCCTGGGCCGGGCCATTGAGATCCGTCACATCAACGGCGCCACGGACGCCCGGCATTTCCGCACGACCTCGGTGCCGGTCGCCATCCTCGGCCTGCCCGGCCGCGGCGGCCACGGCCCGCATGAGGCGATTGAGTGCAGCGGCCTGGCGGCCTATGAACGGTGGCTGCTGAATTACCTGGAGACGGAAGCCGCCGGGTGAAGGGCGCGGTTTTCCCGTCCCAGCGGGACGGGGCGGGAATAGGCAGGGGCTTCAGCCCCTGTCTGGAGTTTGGCACTGGTTACACCTGCATGTTGCGCATTGGCGTGCGTA
>JBAZJM010000010.1:0-33074 GCA_041651315.1 Lentisphaeria bacterium
AATGTAGCCGTTGCAATGACGGCGACTCGGGCTTGACGGCGCTGGTGGCGGGCGTGGTGACGGTCAGCCGGTTCCACCGCCACACGCGACGCCATCACCACTCCCAGCAACAACAGGCTCCCAGCCACCAACCTGGCCCATCCCACAAGGACACAAGGACGACTCAAAATGATTCATAGGCTCTCATTTATCCTTGTCTATTTTGCAAGATGTGCGGGATTGCGGAGGTCTGCCCCCAAATGCTCGGTGATTATTTTTTATTAATAAAATTAGAAAAAGCATTTGCTATTAGGCTACTTACCGCAAGAGATAAATAAAAAAGCAAGTCGCTATCATTTTTTTCACGATGTGATAAATACAAAAAAAACGCCATTGGTAATATAAATACGACCGTGGTTGAAATGGATTTTATGTTTATTTTTTCCATCATTGTTGACTGCTTCCATTTAACAATGGGAACATAGTTACGCATTACCCTGCAATCCAATATATAACATTGGTTACATTGGGGACGTGGCTACGCATTAGTTTATAATTCAATTAATAACATCGTTTTTTGATGCTTATAAAGCCGTTAGAATGATTTTTGAGCCACGAAAATGCGTTTTAAGGTTTTATCCTTAGCCCTTGCGCCGTCCAGCCAGCGCCACAAGCGTGCCGCCGCCGGCTGCGGTAGCCGCAGGGCATGGGAAGCATCCCATGCCGTCACCGCCGACGGCCTTACTATACGCGGTCAAATTCATCCCCACCCCCAGGGCCGGACAACCACAGGGTTGGTTGGGTTGCGGGCGGCGCACCGTCTCATGGGTCCCATCCGGCCTATCCGTCCCATGGCCCCAAAAGGCACGCCGCCGGATCGTGGAAAACGGGGAGGTATGGGACTTATGGGAGGCAGGGGACCGGCGGCGCCTCCCCCCCCCCAAAAGCCCCCTAAACTCGATCGGGAAAACCTTACCCGTAAACCAGGCCCCATTTTCCCGGATTCCCGGTCGCGTTTCTCCCGTCCTGCAAGCTTGTATTACGCGCGCGTACGCGTATAGTGATTCCGTTCGATTTTCGGTGCCGCCAAGACGCCCGCCGGGTCGGTGATCCGGGGGCGTTGTCTGCATTATCATGAGGAGAGCTGTCCCCGTGTCCACACCCGACGCAACCATTCCGGAAACCCCGGAAGCCGTTTCCGCCGCCCCCGCGGGCAATGGCGGCTATGACGCCAGCAAGATCACCGTCCTGGAGGGGCTCGAAGCCGTCCGCATGCGCCCCAGCATGTACATCGGCGACACCGGCGAGCGCGGCCTGCACCACCTGGTCTACGAAGTCGTCGACAACTCCATCGACGAGGCGCTGGCCGGCTACTGCAAAACCATCCAGGTCACCATCCACGTCGACGACAGCATCACGGTGACCGACGACGGCCGCGGCATTCCGGTGGACCTGCACCCGGAACAGGGCAAGCCGGCCTGCGAAGTCGCCCTGACCATCCTCCATGCCGGCGGCAAGTTCGACCATGACTCCTACAAGGTCTCCGGCGGCCTCCACGGCGTCGGCGTCTCCTGCGTCAACGCCCTCGCCGCCTGGCTCGAACTCCGGGTGCAGCGGGATGGCGGCGAGTTCCACATGCGCTTCGAGCGCGGCGCCACCGTCCAGCAACTGAAGAAGGTCCGCGCCTCCGACAAGCACGGCACCACCGTCACCTTCAAGCCGGACAACCAGATCTTCACCGTCACCGACTACAACTGGGACATCCTCTCCAAGCGGCTCCGCGAGCTGGCATTCCTCAACGCCGGCATCCGCATCACGCTCAAGGACGAGCGCACCCCCACCCCGCGCGAGGAAATCTTCTGCTACAGCGGCGGCATCCGCGAGTTTGTCAAGCACCTCAACGAGGGCAAGCAGGCGATCTGCGACGTCATCTACTTCCACACCTCCCAGGACGGCGTGGAAGCCGAGATCGCGATGCAGTTCAACGACTCCTACACCGAAAACATCTACAGCTACACCAACAACATCAACACCATCGAGGGCGGCACCCACCTGACCGGCTTCCAGGGCGCCCTCACCCGCTGCATCAACAACTATGTCAAGGGGTTGCCCGCCTTCAAGAACGAGGGCACGGTCTCCGGCTCCGACGTGCGCGAAGGGCTCGCCGCGGTGGTCAGCGTCAAGGTCCGCGACCCGCAGTTCGAGGGCCAGACCAAGACCAAGCTCGGCAACGGCGAAGTCCGCGGCATTGTCGACTCCATCGTCTACGAGCAGCTGAGCACCTATTTCGAGGAGCACCCGCAGGGCGCCAAGATGATCGTGGAAAAGGCGTTCCTGGCCAGCCGCGCCCGCGAGGCCGCCCGCAAGGCCCGGGACCTCACCCGGCGCAAGACCGCGCTCGACGGCTCCGCCCTCCCCGGCAAGCTCGCCGACTGCTCCGAGAAGGATCCCGCCAAGTCCGAGATGTACATCGTCGAGGGCGACTCCGCCGGCGGCTCCGCCAAGCAGGGGCGCAACTCCAAGTTCCAGGCCATCCTGCCGATCCGCGGCAAGCTGCTCAACGTCGAAAAGGCGCGCCTGGACAAGCTGCTGAACAACCATGAAATCCGTTCCCTGATCACCGCCATCGGCTGCGGCATCGGCGGCGACGAGTTCGACCTCAGCAAGGCGCGTTACCACCGCATCGTCATCATGACCGATGCCGACGTCGACGGCTCCCACATCCGCACCCTGCTGCTGACCTTCTTCTACCGGCAGCTGAAGCCGCTGATCGAGGCCGGCTACATCTACATCGCCAAGCCGCCCCTGTTCAAAATCCGCCGGCGCAAGGTCGAGCAGTACGTCGAAAGCGAAGAACAGCTTGACAACATCCTGCTGGACCTTGGCCTGCAGGATGTTGAAGTCAACCGCATCGGCGACGGCACGCTCGACCGCGAACGGCTCAACGAGGCCATCGCCATCGTCAAGGAAACCCTGCGCCTCTCCAACGGCCTGGCCCGCCACGGCATTGATCCGGCGACCTACCTGCGCCTCAAGAATCCGGCCACCAACGGCTTCCCGATCGCCCAGATCATCATCCGCGAAGCCGACGGCACCACCAGCCACCAGTTCGTCTACTCCGACGAAGAGGAAACCGACGCCATTGCCGCCGCCGAGCAGCGCCTCGGCCCGCCACCGGGCGCCGCCGTTGAATTGCTGGACACCGTGGGCACCCTTCCGCCAGCCGACACCGAACCCGCCGAGCACTGCCTCAGTGCGGACTCCGCGGCCAGCACCGACCTCCAGGAATCCACCGGAGCCCCCGCCGCCGAGGAGCCGGCCAAGCCGGCCATGCATCCGGACATTGACGTCATCTCCATTTACGAAGCCAACGGCTTCCGCGACATTGAGACGCGCCTGTCCCAGCGCGGCCTCACCGCCACCGAGCTGTTCGAAGGCGAAAAACCGCTGATCGAAATCAAGCAGGGCAGCGACACCGTCACCGTCAACTCCCTGGTCGCCATGTACCAGCGGCTGACCACCATCGGCCGCCAGGGCATCTACATCCAGCGCTACAAGGGTCTCGGTGAAATGAACGCCGACCAGTTGTGGGAAACCACCATGGACCCCGAAAAACGCAAGATGCTCCGCGTCACCATGGAGGATGCCGTCGAGGCCGAGCGCATGTTCACCCTGCTGATGGGCGAACAGGTCGAGCCGCGCCGCGAATACATCGAGAAGTATGCGGAAACGGTGAAAGATCTCGACATCTAACCCTCCAGCAAAGGCAACACTATGAGTCCAACCGTGTTGCGCTATAAACAGTATCGGCTCTTCTTTTTTTCACGCGAAGAATCCAGGCCACACAATGAATTCCGCAAGGCATGGCAAGAACACTTCAGCGGCTGATTCCGGTGCCATGGCCGCAGTCACCCATGTGTCGCCCCAAGGCATTTGGCTGCTGGTTGGTGATCGCGAATTCTTTTTGCCGTATGCGCGTTTCCCCTGGTTCCAAGAGGCGCGTATCCGGGAAATTCATGAAGTGACCTTAATACACGGCACCCATCTGTACTGGCCATCATTGGATGTCGATCTGGAGCTGGAATCCTTGGAACATCCAGAGAACTACCCGCTGGTGGCAGGCTCAGTCCGCCTGGTGGCGGACGCGGAAGGATTGCCCCCGGAATCGCCCAAACCATGATCAAAGTCAAACGCATTTTATCCGTCGGCAGCTTGAACGAGCCGCGCCGGCCGGCGCGACGGGAGTGTTCACTCACACCATCGCAACGGCTCGCCCTGCTCGACGAACTGCGCCAACAAGCGGCAAACTTCGGCCATGAAATACCCAAACGAATTCCGCGAGTTCTTGAAGTTGCTCATTTCCGCCGGGGTTGACTTTACCGTGATCGGCGGTTATGCGGTGGCTTTCCATGGTTTTGTCCGCTATACCGGGGATATCGATCTTTTTTATCGTCTAAACCAGGAGAACGTCGAAAAACTTAAAACGGCTTTGATGGCTTTCGGCTTTTCAAGATCCGAATTGACTGATTCTCTCTTCGAACCCGGACAAATCATCCGTATTGGCGTACCGCCGGTGCGAATTGAACTCCTGAATGAAATCAGTGGCGTAACCCAAGATGAAGCTTGGAGCCACCGGGTTCCGGGAACCTACGAGAAACTCAAGGTTAGTTTTATCAGTTTGGATGATTTGATCCGCAACAAAAGAGCCGCGGGCCGCGCCAAGGACCTGCGCGATCTCGAAGAGTTGGCATAAGCAAAACGCATAGACTCATGAACTAACTGGAATAAATAACGCAACCGCTTTGGAGAATGATACAGCAATGAGTGATGACATCCGAAAAAACGACATCCCGTTTGCCATTGAAGACATCATGCACAACGCGTACCTGCAGTACTCGTTGAGCGTCAACGTCGGCCGCGCCATTCCCGACGTGCGCGACGGCATGAAGCCGGGCAACCGCCGCATCCTCTTCGCCATGCGCCAGCTCGGCCTCAGCAAGAGCCACTCCTACACCAAGTGCGCCAAGGTGGTCGGCGAAGTGATCGGCAATTACCACCCCCACGGCGACGGGGCGGTCTACGACACCCTCGTCCGCATGGCCCAGGATTTCGCCATGCGCTACACCCTGGTGGACGGCCAGGGCAACTTCGGCTCCATCGACGGCGACTCCGCCGCCGCCTACCGGTACACCGAGTGCCGCATGGAGCGCCTGGCCGAGGAGCTGCTCGCCGACATCGACCGCGACACCGTGGACATGCAGCCGACCTTTGACGAGAAGAACCAGGAGCCCAGCGTGCTCCCCGCGCGCTTCCCCAACCTGCTGGTCAACGGCACCACCGGCATCGGCGTCGGCATGGCCACCAACATCCCGCCGCACAACCTGGGCGAGGTCATTGACGCCACCGTCGCCATCATCGACAACCCGCGCATCACCATCCGCGAGCTCATGCAGCACCTGCCGGGCCCCGACTTCCCCACCGGCGCCACCATCATGGGCATGCGCTCGATCGTGGCCCTGTACGAGACCGGGCGCGGCTCCATCCGCATCCGCGGCCGGGCCACCATTGAGGAAGAAGACGGCCGGGAGCGGATCATCGTCACCGAGATCCCCTACGCGCTGAACAAGGAAACCCTGGTCACCAAGATCGCCGAACTGGTCAACGAGAAACGCCTGGTCGGGATCAGCGGCATCTCCGATGAGTCCAGTTCCCGCGCCGGCATCCGCATTGTCATCGACGTCAAGCGCGGCGCCATGGGCTCCATCGTCCTCAACCAGCTCTATTCCATGACCCAGCTGGAGAGCGTCTTCCCGGCGCAGTTCCTGGTGGTCGACAAAAGCCGCCCCAAGACCCTCAACCTCAAGCAGATGCTGGAGGCCTACATCGACCACCGCGAGGAGGTCGTCACCCGCCGCACCAAGTTTGACCTGAAAAAGGCCGAGGACCGCGACCACATCGTCCAGGGGCTGCTGATCGCCCAGGGCAACATTGACGAGGTGGTGAAAATCATCAAGGAGTCGCGCGACCGCGAGGCCGCCGGCCAGGCCCTGATGGCCCGCTTCGGCCTCAGCCAGCTCCAGGTCAACGCCATCCTCGACATGCGCCTCCACCAGCTCACCAACCTGGCCGTCGAGGACCTGACCAACGAGCACAACGAGCTGCAGAAGCAGATCACCTACTTCAAGGAGCTGCTGGCCAGCCGCGCGCTGCTGATGGGCGTGGTCAAGCAGGAACTCAAGGATGTCCGCGCCAAGTACGGCGACCGCCGCCGCACGGTCATCATGCCCGGCGAAAAGGAACTGGACATCGAAGACCTGATCGCCCGCGAAATCTGCGTCATCCCCGTCTCCGCCACCGGCTACATCAAGCGCGTCGCCGCCAGCGCCTACGAAACCCAGCACCGCGGCGGCAAGGGCGTCATGGGCATGCGGACCAAGGACGAGGATTACGTGGACATGCTGCTGACCTGCTGCAGCCACGACACCATTCTCTTCTTCACCAACCGCGGCCTCATGCACTGGCTCAAGGCCTACGAGATCCCCGAAAGCTCCCGCGACGGCCAGGGCAAGGCGCTGGTCAACCTGCTCCAGCTCGCCGAGGGCGAGCGCGTCCGCGCCATGATCCCGGTCACCCAGGTGGATGTCGAGAACCAGTACATCGTCATGGCCACCAAGAACGGCACGGTCAAGAAGACCGAACTGCGGGCCTTCAAAAACATGCGCCGCAAGGGCATCATCGCCATCAACCTGGAGGAAGGCGACGACCTGATCGACGCCAAGCTCACCGACGGCCACCAGCAGATCCTGCTGTCCTCCGCCCACGGCATGGCCTGCCGCTTCCAGGAGGAGGAACTGCGCACCCTCGGCCGCGACACCACCGGCGTCCGCGGCATGGAACTGCGCGGCGAGGACGGCCAGCCCGTCTCCGACATTGTCGCCATGACCGTCGTCCACCCCGAAAACGAGCTGCTGGTCATCACCGCCAGGGGCATGGGCAAACGCTCACCGCTCGGCACCGGCCACGCCGCCGATGCCGCGGATGAGGCGGAGGGAGGCGAAATGGCGGAAGGGACCGACACCGCCTCACCCGCGGCACCGCGCAAGGGCGGCTACCGCCTGACCCGCCGCGGTGCCAAGGGCGTCACCAGCATCAAGCTGCGCGAGGACGACCGCGTGGTCGCCGCGTTGCAGGTCAAGCCGGGCGCCAACGAAGAAATTCTGATGACCTCCGTCGAAGGTCAGATGGTCCGCACCCCGGTGGATGACATCCGCCAGACCGGCCGCGCCGCCTACGGCGTCATTGTCATGCGTTTGGAAGGCAAGGACGAGGTCAGCAGCGTCTCGCTGGTCGACCAGCTCAGCGCCGAGGAGATCGCCGCCAACCAGGCCAAGCTCGACGAGGAGGTCAAGGCCGAGGCGGCCCGTGCCGAGGCCGAAGCCCGCGCCGAAGCCGCCAAGGCGGAGGCCCAGGCCAAACAGGACGCCGAAGAAGCCGCCGAGGAAGCGGGCAGCGAAGACGCCGGCGAACCGCCGACGGCCTAGCGTAACGGCCGGTTGTCGACGCCGCGTATTCGGAGACCGTCCATGACTGCATCCGCTTCGTCCTTTGCCGAGCAACGCGAAGAAGTCGCGCGCTGCATGCGCCGGCTTTATGAGCACGGGCTGACCACCACCTCGGGCGGCAACATCTCGTTGCGCGCCGACGACCGGCATGTGCTGCTCACCGCCTCGAAATTCGACAAGGGCACCCTGACCGGCGCCCAAGTCGGCGTGCTCGCCCTGGACGACGGTGCCAACCTGACCCCGGAACTCTCCCCCAGCATTGAGGCGGGCATGCACCTGGCGATCTACCGGGCACGCCCGGATGTCCGGGCGGTGGTCCACGCCCACCCGGTCACCGCCAGCGCCTTCTGCTGCAGCGCCGTGCCGCTCAACTGCCGGCTGCTGGCCGAAGCCTACGCCGTGGTCGGCGATCCCGGCTACGCCGCCTACGCCTGCATGGGCACGCCGGAACTGGCGGCCGTCGTCGCCGACTGCACGCGCACCCACAACGGCGTGCTGATGGCAAACCACGGCGTGCTGGCGGTCGGCCGCAACCTGCTGGAGGCCTTCGACCGCCTGGAAGTGCTGGAGAACGCCGCCCGCCTCACCCTGCTCACCCGGCTGCTGGGCGGCACCGTCGAACTCACCAAAGAACAACTGGCCGCCCTCGACGCCCTGATGGGGCGCTGATCGCCATAATGGCTTTGAGTCACTGCGGCTCTCCAAACACGTCCTCGAAAGAAAGCGTGTCCCCCGCCATCCTGAAACGTTGGGTTCCAACAAGGAAGGGGGCAACCGCACTATTCATTCCCCATGCACCTGGCAAGTAAAAACATATTCGCAGTCAGTTTGCTGACGGTTGGATTCTTGTGCATGGGGGGATGTTTGACGCGCGTACAACTCGCCAACGAAGACAATGAAACCGATCGTTCTTTTATCCCAGACACCAATTACACGGCGACTCTACGCCAACTGGACGTGCCTCTCGGGCCCTGTCATATTCAAGTATTGGAGTTGCCCGCACGGTACCGGCAGCCAGTGGATGAAAAGCGGCTGGACAACTGTTTCATTTCGGACTCCGAAAAGAAACAGTTGGAGAAAAATTATCCAACCGTGAGCCAATACGTCTGCGTGTCTCGTTCTTGGATGTCTGCTGACAAAAAGGCGATCGCTCTTCTGATCTACCATGAACTTGGGCCTTTCCTGCTTTTTTCAAAAAACAGCGGAAAGGCGTGGAGCGCTCCCCTGTACCTTGGACTTCACCGGTTGCCGGAGGCTGCTTGGTATGCCCCGCTGGCCGACAGCAAGTTCCCCATGATCGCCGATGGCAGAGTACGGATTGAAGTCACCATTTGGAAGCAGGATAAATCCAAGCCTGGAAGTCCGTTGCTCGGATACAGCTATCTTTGGAAAAAGTGGAACCAGTATCTTTCCATGTCCATTGCCGATCTGCAACGGGATTCAGACGGAGACGGGCTGACCGACTTGTTCGAAGAACGCATTCTTACGGATCCCCACTCGGTTGACACGGACAGGGACGGAATCCCAGACGGCTCAGACAATCAGCCACTGACCCCGTTTCCAAAGCGGTTGACCGAAAGTGACAGGATTGTTCTGGCGCTCATGCCCGCCAGGCCGTCACCGGTGATTAACTCCATATTCGCGGCATGGCGCATCCGTGAAGGGCTAACCGAAACGCCCCCCATGATTTTGAAGGATGGTATGATTATTTCGGAACTTACCCATGAAATCCTTACTCGAAAAGGTCTTGCTTACTACACCGCACCCCATCCGGTAAAAATCCCCATGGATCACACCAGCATCATCGTCGCGGCGGGTGACAGCTTTCCCCATGTGACCGGGGATGCCCGCGTGATGGTTTTCAATCAACCAGCCTTTGAGAAATACCGGCGAAAATTCCCTGATGAGTCCTGTGGGTATGCCGGTTCTTTCGATCTCCGGTACAATGCTGCCAGAAACAAGGCAGTCCTGGAATTATTTGAGGGGAATTACGGGTGTACGATCAAACTGAGGAAAGAGGATGGCCGATGGAAGGGCGAAGAAACATCCTTCATCTACTGTGATTAGTTTGATTGGTGAATAATCGATGGAGTGCGGCATGGAATGCCGCCTCGCGTCGTTTGAACCGCTCGCACCTGTCCCTTCGCGCCCACTCGCAGGCCGGTGCCCCTGGCGTTCCACTCCACGCCGTTCGGATGGTTTTCGTTCTTTGAAGGGGTCATGTCGAGGACGTTTTCCTGATCGTCACCACGCTTGCATCATTTGCGCGGAGCTTGACGCGACCGTGCGCGAGCTTGCCGCGCAAGACCGTTTCCACGTGCCAATCTGCCGCCAGCGCCAAGGAAAAATCCATCGCCTCCGGCGAATAATTGATCATCACCACCACGCGCCGGTGCGCATCGAGCGGATGTTCCGTCACCCCCACCTGGGGATTCGTTTTCGTCACCGCCCGCCCGGAAGCGAAGGCCGCGCCGACCGTGTTGTAAATCGACCAGTATGGCTTGGCTTCCAGCCCGGAAAACGTCCCCGCCGCTTTCACCAGTTCCTGCTCCATCGGGAACGACAAAAAGTAAACCATCCCCTTCCCGTACGTGGCGGCGGTAAACACCGGGTTGCCGTCTGCCTCGCAGCCCAGCACTGTGGCCCGCGTCGCCCGCGTCACATATTGGGTCGCCCCCAAGATTGGCAGCAGCAGATTTCCGGCCATGGTCGCCTGCGCCGCCCCCGCCCGTTGCCGCCGGATCTGGATTTCCAGCCCGGTGATCTCCTCAAATGCGCTCATCAGACCGTTGTCCACCGAGAGATACAGCACCGCCCCCGCCTTCACCCGCTCCAGCAGCTGCCCCATCCGGCGCCGGGGGATTGAATTCGCATCCGTCAGGCAGGGCAGAAAATACGCCGCGGCCGGTTTTATCGGCTGGGTCGCATCTTGGAATTCCATTTCCACGCCGGCCTGTTTGGCCAAGATAAAACTGCCGAACGCCGCCGCCCACTGGTCCTGCCCCTCCGTCAGGATGCAGACCGCGTCGGTCAGCCGCGCCGGAAGCGTCGCGAACGGCAACGAGGTCAGGAACCGCCCGAACTTTTTCATTTCCATTCCGACCGGCTTCACCCCGCCGTCCGCCCGCAGCAGCCCTAGTTCCCGTTCCAGCGCCGACCAGTCGTACGGCGCCTGTTCCAAGTGATTCTGATCGAACGCACTCCACCAGACAAACCCCCGGCAGTCGTGCGCCCAGGCGGAAAACAACGCCGCCCGCGCATAATCGCCCGCCACCCGGTCGCTGGAAATGGTCGGCCCCAGTGTCCCGACTTCCTCCACCAGACAAGGCTTTCCGCCGACATCCGCGTAAAGCCGCGCTTCCGCCGTCGCATGCAACGACGAACGGATCGTGTTGATGGCCTCCCGGCCGCAGTGCGGCGTGAACAGCGGATACGGATGCACGGTAAGCAGATCCGTCAATTCCGCCTGATCCTGAATCGACCAGGCGCTGTCCCGTTTCATGCCCAGGCTGTGCATCCCCGAGAGCACCGGCCGGCCCGCATCGGCCGCGCGAATCGCATCCGTCACGGCCGCGGACCACACCCACGCCTCCGCGCGGTTCGCCCTGCCCATACAGTTGCATTCGTTCCCCGGCTCCCAGGCAATAATCGGTTTTTTGCCTTGAAACCGCTTCACAAAATATTTCACGAAGCGCACCTGCCACGTGATCGCCACCGGATCGGTAATCACGTTGCGGTTCGCGAGCGCCGGCGGAACGAACAGCCGGCCGCTCATCCAGCCGGCCAGCAACGACACAATCAGTTTTAAGTCATACTGTTCCGCCAGCCGGACCAGTTCGGCAAACCGGCTCATCATCGCTTCCGAGACGCCCGCCCGCCCCGCTTCGCTGTCGGGCAACGGTTCCTCGCCAAACCGATATTCCCACGGCTCACCCATGCAACTGGCAAGCAAATGGATCGGCTGAAAATCGGGCCATAAGGGAAACACCCGCAGCACCTGCATGCCCGTTGCCGCCAGCCGCTTGAAATCGTTCTCAACCACGTCCGGCCGCCAGGTCGTCCACATCGCCGTCCCGGCATGGGACGCCCAGTAATTGCAGCCGATGACAAACTGTCCGCGATCCAGCAAGATGTTCTTCATTTTTCCTCTGCGGTGAATTCATGACCCTGGCACGGGATCAACGCCGTACGGTCCAGCGGAGCACGGTGGATTGGAAGGGGGGCAGCCGGACGCGGGTTTGCCAATAACGTCCAGACTTCGCGGCGGGGCTCGCGCCCCCCAAACAGGACGCACCATAATCTACCACCTGGGCGGAACGGGGAATGAGCGTGACGCTCAGGCCGGCGGTGACGGTGGCGGCTGTGCAACGGTTGTTGTAGACCAGGGTCAGGATGGAACCGTCCTTGGCACGGTAAGGCGTGACGTTGACATTGGGCGTGTCACAAGTGACCAGCGGTTCAAACCGCCCGTTGTCGGCCAGCGTCTTGGCCCAGCGGGCCAGGTCATCCATGGGGACGTTGAGGTCATAGTCGCCGTTGCTCCAGCCGGCGCCCCAGACGATGATCTTGCCCTGGCCAACGTCTTTGACGGCGATTTCGGCCTGGTTGCCGACGGGGACCGGGGAGTAGGTGACACCGGTGCCGGAAACATGGACGCGCCCGGCGGGCAGCGGCGTGACGGCCAGCCCAAAACGCTTAAGGAAGGCAAAATTATCGAGCCGTCCGGTCTCGGCGGAGGCGACGAAAACGCCGCCGGCGCGGATGTATGTCTCCAGCCGGTCGCCAAAGGCCGGATCAAGGTGGCGGCTAACGTCGTCAACCAACATGGGCGGGGCATGCCTGTCGGTTTCGGGAAAACGGTCAATGACATAGCGGTCGGGATTGATATTGGCATAGCGGAAAAGGTTGGCCAAACCGTAGTGGGCCAGGGCCGACTTGTGCGTATCCGTCTCGGCAAGGGTCTCCATCGATTCGGCCGGGGCCGATTCGGAACTGAAGGCCAGTCCGACGGGATCGGGCAGATAGGCCGCGTTGAACAGCAACTGGTAATAGGGCTTGAGCATGACCACGTTCTGGGCGCCGGGAATGCCGTTCCACCACTGGCAGTAATTGGCCTCCTTGCACTGCATCATCAGCATGACTTGATAAGCGCGCAGATTCTGTTCGTAGGCCGGTGGATTGCGGTTGCCCTCGTCGCCATAGGGCAGGCCGAAGGTGCGGGCGGCGCACAACCACTTGAAGAAACTGAGACAGTAGCGGTCGGAGGTCTCATGATAGGGCGAAGCGGGGGAAAACTCGCGGGCCAGTGGCAGGTAGCGGACAAAAGAACTGCCACTCCACAGTTCTTCTTGATAATGCATGGAAACATTGAAAACGAGGTCGTTCTTGAACCCGGCCTGACGGATAGCCTCATTGACCTGCCGCTGGGTCTGGAACCCACGGTCATTCCAAATGGTAAGGTATTGGCCGAGGAGCCAGCCGGTGTGGTCGGCTTCAACCATCTTGGGCGTGAGCTCGGAGACGGCCTTGAGTTTGAGGCCACTCTTGGTGTTGATCTCCGCCAGGGAATGAGCCTTGGCCAGGGCCGTGAGGAAGTTGGGCCAGGCGTAGCGGGGACCGTAGAGGAGTTGGCCGCCCTGATGGTTGACACAGCCATGGCGCAGGCCGTAGTTGGCATTGATGCTGATGACATGGGGGATGTCCTTGGCAAAGGCCGAAACCGCGCGATAATAACGGGTCATCGTCTCCACAAAGACGGGATCCTGCGGGTCAAAGCCGGCCGGCTGGCCGGTTTCGGCAGTGATCAGCGGGGCGAGCCGGTCCTTCAGAAACGGCACCTCGCCCCAAATCGCGTTGCGGATGGCAACCTGCAAGCCCTGGGCATGAATACGCTCAAACCGGCCGCGCCAATCGCCGAAATTGAAGGTGCCGGGTACGGGCTCGACCTCCCAGCCCATGTGGATTTTGGTGGCGTCATAGCCAAGGCGGCGCATCCGTTCGAAATCCGCCGGCGGTTCGCCGCCCCCGGCGATCATGGTCAGGTAATATGGCCGGTCCGCCGGCTGGGCGGCGGGCATCCACCCGAGCAGGCTGCTGGCCGCCAGCGGCGCGCCCCGCGACCGGAAGACCAACCGCACCGCGCCCGGGGCGACCGTCGCCGGGGCCGGATCCAACCGCAGACGACCGAACGCGAACGGACCGGCAGTCCGCAACCGCAAATCCCCCAAAGAGATGTGCGAGTTTTCCTTTTCCACCGTCAGGGCGCCTGGAATCTCGCCCGCGGCCGGTGCCGGCCGGTACAGCATCACGTCCGCCGTGAACGGCCGGTCCGGCCGGATCGCCGCCTCGCCCGGCTCCACCAGGCCAACCGCCGTGCGGTCGACCGGCGTCAACGTCAGCCCCAGCAAGGTGTACTTCGGGGCGCCCGGCGGCGCATACAGCACCACCCGGTCAATGGTCTTTTCCGGGTGCGGATTCAGCACGCGGGTGGTGTACACGCCCTTCCAGAACGTGTCGTACGTCCCTTCCGGCAGATACTGGATCGCCGCGAACGGGTGCCCGGTCGGGCCCCACCAGGTGGCCATCGCTTCGCAACCGGTCCAAGTGGCCGAAGCGTAAGTGCCGCAATTCCAGCCGACATCGCAAAAAATGACCTCGGTGCTGCGGTCGGCATACACCACCTGCAGGGCCGCCACCCAGTCCTTGCCAGGCGCCGGATTGTCGCTGCAATGGGCCAGATTGAACTGTCCCGCCTTCCGGTTCACGGTGATGCCAATGGGAGCCTCCCCCGACTGGATCGCGGTCGGACACAGCTTGAAAGGCACGCCGTCCAAAACCGTTTCCGCGCCGGCGGACAACGGGCCGGCGGCCCAGCCGCCGGTTTCGGGTGACACCCACTCCAGCAGATCGTATCCGCCCTTCGCAGCGCCACGGGCGACCGCGCGCCGGCCAGCCGTCACCGGCGGAATCGGCTTCAGCGGCGCGCCCAGCAGGGCAAGGTCCCGGATGCTCACCGGCTGTTTTCCAGCCGGTTCAAACCGGACGAAAAATAGATTGTCACCGCTCAGGTGCGTGTAGGCCAACTCCTTCTTGCGGCCGGCCCACCGGGTCAGGAAATCCTCCAGCCCGATTGACCGCGTCCGGCTGACCGCGGAACCGTCCTGCGGCTCATCCCACAACAGCGTGTAGCCCAACTGGATCGATTCCGCCGTGCCCGGCTGGGTCACCATCACCTTCAGCGCGCCGGTGGAACGCCATTGCAGGCCCAGTCCCCGGGCGTTCAATGGACCGCGAACTCCATATACCACGCAACCGCCGGGCGCCACGGTCAGTTCGCCGGCCGGCCCGGTGGCCTGTTCCGAATACACAGCCGCCACGCCGCCGAGCCGGCCCTGGTCGGCCAGGGGCCGTGCCGTGAGGTAAACCGGGTAACCTTCCGCCGCCACGGGCCGCGCACCGCGTTGACGGTACTGCATCAAATTGGCCACGATTTGCGTGTCCTTCGGCGAAGCCACCCGGATGCCGGCCCGCACGGAACCGCCATCCACGGCCAAGCCGCTTTTGAGCGTCTTCCATGCGCCGGCACTCCCCGCCGCCCGCCAGAAAAACGCCAACTCGTTGCCGGTACGGACAATCCGCAGCGTGCCGGCCAACCCGGTTTCGGGCACGGCACCCTCCTCCTTGGCCGGCCCGCGGCTGACCTGCCACGCCAATTCATTTTTGCCCGGCGCCAACTGTCGGCGGGACAACTCTGCCGACCACGCCCCGTCCGCCGCCGCCACCGCCAACGTCACCCCGTTCCAATGGTCCAGGCGCCGAAACGCCACCGCCAGCTCCACGGAAAAGTCGCCGCCCAGCAGTTCCGTGGAGGAGAGGCCGGCGTAGCGATACTGGCTGGAATCGCCCTGGGTGGAATCAAGGCGCATCCGCCCGTCCTGAAACACCACCAGTTCCGGCATGCCACCGTCCACGGTCCACCGGGAACCGGTTCGAACATCCCGGTCAAACTCGGTGAACCCGCCCGCCTGCGCCCAGGCAACCCCGCCCGCCAGCAGAAACAACACTGGCGCCAGCGTGCCGCGGCAGGCACCGACACGGATAAAACCGGTCAAGTTCTTCATCATGAGCGAAAGACCTTTTACGGCGTTGCGGAACGTCTCGGGCAGGCAAGATTGCCCGCCTCACATTGGGACCGTCCGTCCTTGGCGTTTAGCCTGGATCAATCACCAAATTGTAGCTCAGGGCTTGCAGCACGGCGGAATATCGCCGCCGCGCTACAAGCGCTCAGCTACAGCAGGCACTCTTGCCTGCGACAAACGGTAAAACTACTCATTCCATGTCCACGGCTTGGTTTCGGCATACCATTGCGGCTTCTCGCTTAGCGGGATGAACACGGCGTGCCCATCCACGTAGGCAAAATTGGCGCCGTTATGCCTGGGGGCCAGCATGAACTGATTGGTATACGTTCCCCCGGTGGCGGTAAGGTCCCAAACCCACGCGCCCCACCAACTGGGGTACACGTAATACGGGGTTCCATCCCCCAAGAGGATTTTTTGCGAGGGATTATTAAATTTCACCAGGCTCATCCAGTTGGGAGGATAACCGTCGCCGGTCATGGTGTAGCCGGCGGTCCACATCCCGGCCCCCATGGGACACGTAAGCGTCGCCGCACCGGCGACTTCAAAACCCCAGCCGCAACCGTCCGGATAGGGTTGCAGGTAGCCGCCCAGCCGGAGATAGCCAAACCAGGGCGAACCACCACCACTGCCAATCACATTGGCCCCGTAGTTCGGGACGATCTGATGATCCGTGTCGTAAGCGACAACGGCCAGCATGTTCTGCCGCAGGTTGGACAGGCATAACACGCCTTTTGCCCGGCCCTTGGCGGATTGGAGCGACGGCAGCAGCATCGCCGCCAGGATGGCGATGATGGCAATGACCACCAGCAGTTCGATCAAGGTGAAACGGTGTTTCATTGGGAATGGTGTCTTGTGTTTCAGCAACGGGTTGCTCTGGGGGGGATATCAGACATATCCGACCTGTCGGACCTGTCAGACCTGTCAGAACGATCCGACTCCCCCCCCAAAAAAACCATCCTGGTTTCGCAAAACGACTCACTGCCGCCGGCGACGGAACAGGCTCAGCGCGCCCAGGCCCAGCAAGGCCAGGGACGCGGGCTCGGGAACCGTCACCACGAAATTATCCCAGTTAGAGCCCAGGGAAGTATTGGTGGAGTTTTGGACGCCAAAAGCCACCGTCGCATCACCCGCCGCCACGGTGGCCGTGTCGATGGTGGTCCAAGTGGTCCAGCTCAACCCATCCCATCCCCTGGCAGAGTAAGTGAGAGTCGTGCCTACCCGAGCAATTTTAAACCCCATGGTGTTGAAGTTCATGTTGACCGCCTTGGCATCCCACATTTTGGCAGGAAAACCATTTGTATATACCATCGCCGTGCTTCCATCCATCCAACACTTGCCGAGTAGATACGTATTACTGCCGATCCCCACTTGGAAAAAGCAATTCTGATACCAGCCGCCAGACCACGTCTTCGACTCATCGATCTGAACCGCGAAATCGCCCACAGGCAACACATAGCCCGTATTGGAAAGAACGGAGGTGGTGATGTTGTTGCCGTCGGGGGATTGAACGGTCGTACTTACGCTCCCATCGGCCACAATAACCGGAGAATTGGCGCCGGCCGGAGCCGCCGTCCATTGCGCCTTCAGCGCCGTGCCGCTGAAATCGTCGCTGGTCAGAATCGCCGCCGAGGCCGCCGCGGTCGCCGCCATGGCCGCCGTCATCATCATCCATTTGATCTTCATCGCGTGCTCCTTTGCTTTCTCTTTTTATGTCATCCACCGCACCATGCGGCGGATTACACGGCCTGTACCAATGGGTGCGCCGCTTCAGCAGGCGGTGCGACAGACGCGGCGCCCGCCTGCTTCTTTTGGAACGACATGCAGCCGCAACTGGCACGGGCCACGACTTCTGGCTTGAAGATCAGCGAACGGAAATTGCCGCGCGTCCGGTTCGTGATCCGCTCATGAAGGAACTGGACCGCCTTACACCCCATCTCCTGCTTGGGCACCCGCACCGAACTCAGCGGCGGATTTATCAGAGTGCACATCCGGTCATCGTCGTAGCCGATCACCACCACGTCTTCCGGCACCTTCACCCCCCACCCAGCCAAGAGGCGGACCAACAAGGCGGCGGTACCGTCATCGCCCACCACATACGCTTTGTAACCGGCATCGAGGTAACGCTTAAATGCCGCGGTGTCGTGATCCAGATGGTACGCCGACAGCGGTGGCAATTCCGGCAGGGCCAGCCCGTGGTCGGCCATGGCCGCTTCATACCCTTTGCGGCGTTGGACAAATTCATGGGGCAGCGGGGGCTGGCCAGGGGCCAAGCCAACAAAAGCGGCAATCTTTTGGTAACCATGCCCGATCAGGTGGGCCGTGGCCTGGTAGGCGCCCGCAAAATCGTCCTTGATCACACAATCCACCCCGAGCGTGGGCATGTCCATGCCAAAGTGGTCAATGACTACCAGCGGCACCGGCAGCGCGGCCAGGTAATCCAGGCTGCCCGCTGGCCGGGGCATGCTGACCGGATGCGTGAAGTCGGCCGGGGTCGGGCCATAAGGCTGTACCGGCGCCAGGATAATGCCACTGACGCCTTCCTCGATCTTTTGGAAGATCATCTGCCGTTCCTGTTCCAGGCTGCCCCCGACGCAGCCCAGTACCATGGTCACCCCCAACTTACGGGCCTCGCTTTCAATGGCCTTGATGATCGGCGGATAGAAATATTCCACATCGGGAACCAGCACCGCCCACACCGGACGTCCGGGTCTTTTGGGCGCGGCCAAACCGGGCACCACCACCGTTCCCTTGCGGGACAGCCGGCTGACCTTGCCTTCCGCCGCCAGCATGTTGACGGCCCGCTGCGCCGTGACCAGGCTGGTCTTGAACTGCCGGGCCAAGTCCCGGTCGCTGGGCACCAGGCCGCCGCCAGTGAGCGTGCCCTGGGTGATGAGGCGTTCCAAGTGCTGCTTGACCTGGAGATAGATCGGCGTGGGGGTGGCGGCGCGCTTGGGCATCGGGTGACCTTAAATTCAGAAGGCTATGTCAACTGACTACCAATACTGACAACATACCCAGAAGGCGCGATTTGTCAAATGCCCGGACAATGCTAACGCAGGGGGCCTTTGAACGGGGGGCGACATACGCGCTTTGCGCTTTGGAGTGCGGCATGGAATGCCGCCGTGGTTGGCGGCGGAGCCGCCTCTCGTTGTTTTTATAGCATGCTTATCCGTGGAAATGGCGCTTCCAGCGCCAAAAACAAGGCGGTGATCCTCACCACACTCCACGGCATGCTTCCGCATGCGATTCCGGTAGATTAACCATCTGCGCATGCCAGGCTATGGTAAAGCACCATGCGCATCGGGTATCCATGCATCAACCGTAGTTTAGCGAGCCGTTGCGGCGGCGGGTTCCGGCTGGCCTCGTTCACCCCGGCACGGTTCCGGGCGACGGTGGCGGCCAATCTGGCGGGGCTGGCGGAAATGGTCGCCTACAACCACCAACACGGCCTGCTGTTCCTGCGCATCAGTTCGGATCTGGTCCCGTTCGCCTCGCACCCGGTCTGCACCCTGGACTGGGCGCGCGAGTTCGCCGCGGAGTTCGCAACCATCGGCCGGGCCATCCGCGAGGCCGGCCTGCGCATCAGCATGCACCCCGACCAGTTCACCTTGCTCAACGCCGCCAACCCGGAAATCGTGGCCCGCAGCATTGTCGAACTGGACTACCATGCCCAGGTGCTGGAAGCGCTCGGACTCGACCTCACGGCGCGCCTCCAAATCCATGTCGGCGGGGTCTATGGCGACCGGCCGGCCGCCATGGCCCGGTTCATCCAGACCTGGCCCACCCTGCCCCCGCGGGTCCGGGAACGGCTGGTGATTGAGAACGACGACCGGCAGTATCCGCTGGCCGACTGCCTGACGCTGCACGCGGCCACCGGCGTGCCGGTGCTCTTCGACTTCTTCCACCACGCCCTGCTCAACCGCGGCGAACCCATGCCGGCGGCCCTGCGCCAGGCGGCGGCCACCTGGACCACCACCGCCGGCCTGCCGATGTGCGATTACAGCTCCCAGGAACCCGGCGCCCGCAAAGGCGCCCACGCCGAACATCTGGACGCTGCGGAGTTCGCATCGCTGCTGGCGGCGACGCGTCCCACGGATTTCGATTTGATGCTCGAAATCAAGGACAAGGAACAGAGCGCCGCCCAAGCCCTAACCATCGCCCGCCAAGCCCGCGATCCCCGAGTGTGCATGACCGTTTTGTCGGATGATGTTGGGGCCACCCTTTTGAAAAAGGGTGCTCCCCAAACCCCTTCCTAAAACTTTTGTACGTTTTTGCGAATTCCGCAGGCAGTTCTCGGGCGACTGGCCATGATTGGGACTGCAGGGCTGCCTGCGGAATTCGCAAAAGGCACAACAAGGTTTGACGGAGGGTTTGGGAACCGCCTTTCCTCAAAAGGCGGTTCCCAACCGAATTATCTTGCGGACACCGCAAGGTCTTCCATGAAGGCGCCGTCGGGAGCGGAGAGACGGGCAAAGAAGCCGTAGGCGAGCGTGTCGTCGGCCACGGTGAGCCGCAGCCGGTTCTCCCCTTTTTTGAGGGTGACCGGAACGGTGAATTCGTCGCGCACGGCGATGGTCCGCGCTTTCGGCCCGAAGACGACAGCGCCGTTCAGTTCCGCCGTCAGCCGGTGGTCGAACCCGAGGCGGAGCACGGCCGGACGCACATCGGGCGAGGTGATGACGCATTCGGCGGTGACGGTGCAGTGGTCGGGGGCGCCGAGGATGGCGTCGAGATTGACGTAGCGGTCAAAGAACTGGCCCTGATAAACGACATCCTTCGCCGGCACCGCGGCCGGGGGCGGAGCCACCATGGCGATGCGCCACGTCTTGAGATACTGCTGCTCGAAACGGACGGCTTCCAGCTCATGCGCGACCACCTTTTGCTGGTGCGGGCACAGCGTGGCGGCCCAAGTCTTGGCCACGGCGATGTAGCCCAACGGATCATGCTTTTTCTCCACATACAGGGTGAAGAGGTTTTGCATGGCCTGGCTGACGGGGTTGTCATAGGACGCCGGGTCGGACCTGTCGGACGAAGCCGCACAACCGGCACAGGCCAGCGGCAGAAGGGCGCGGATGCGGGGAAGGCGGGCTTCGGCCCCGGCCATCTTCCGCTCCTCCAGCAGGACGGATGCTTGCCGGTTGAGAATGGCCAGCGCCCGCACGGCACAGGCTTTGGCCGGTGGGGTTTGGCAAGCCGGTGAACCGAGGTCGACGACCGGAAACCGGCCGAAACTGACAGAGCCGCGGAGTGACGGGTTTTCCGCCAGCCATTGTTCTTCTTCGGCGCCGGGTTTCATGGCCGCCCCGCGCTCGTACAACGCCAGTTTTTTCCAGGTGGCGGCAGAGAAGAGCGCCGTGTTTGACAGGGCGTTCCAGGCGTCTGGGGCGGGCGACGTTCCCGCCGACATGGCCGGCGGTTCGGCTTCGCACAGCGTGAGCGTGGGCGAGTTGGGATAACGGGCCTGAAGTTCGGGCAGCAACCGTTGCCATTGTTCAAGACAGGCCTTCCTCCGGCTTTCCCCGGCCCGGCACTGCCGATCCATTTTGAAGGTGAGCACCTGCAACCGTTCCATGCCGGTGCTGAAGCGCGGACGGAGCCGGTCGGACTCCGCCAGTTGCTGCAGGGCGGGGTCCCATTCGCCGAGATCTTGCCAGGCCCGGGCGATGTGGCGGAGGGTGTCCGGCCGGTCGGCGCCGAGGGCCATGGCGTTCTCGAAATGCGTGATGGCAAGCCTGCGGAGGTTTTTGCGGACGGCATCTTCGCCGTTGCCCCCGCCCTTGCCGGCGAGCGATTCAAGCGACGAGGGAATACTGGAGCGGAGTTCCTGGCCAACGGCCTCGCCGGCGGCGTTCAGATAGGCGGTGGCGGCGGCGAGCTGGAAGGCGCGGTCCTCGGCGCGGGCGGGCCCCGCCAGCACGAACTCGATGGCGGCGCGGTCATAGCGGTTGTGGCGCAGGTAGTTGAGGGCGAGGTCCGCATGCGCGTCCCGGCGCGCCGCCAGATCCGCCGCCGCGGGCGGGCTGACCCGGCCGGTGGGGATCGGCAGGTAGAGCAGGCGGAAATAGGAACGGCCGCCACGGGTTTCGCCGCCGACCAGGCCGCCGAGGAATTTCCAGTAGCGGTCGCCGCCTTCGCGGCTCTGCGCGGCATAGAACGGCATCAGTTCATGCTCGGAAAACCAGCTCCGGGTGCGGCGGGTGAAGAGGCGGTAGAGGAAGCGTTGCTCGACAAACCCGTTGGCGTCCTGCTCGTAAAAATTGGTCACGCCGCCGAGGCCGCGGATGCGGGTCTCGCCGTTTTCCCATTCGCCGTTCCAGAACGGCCAAAGAACGGAGAGCTTTTGAACGTCGCGCTCCGCTGACTTCTCCGCGGAGCGGTGGTAGAACGGGAACAGCCAGGAGTCACGGCTGGCGGAGTCCGCACCGTCCGCATGGTCGCGGGTACTGTAGACCGGCAGGAACGTAAACGGGATGGACAACTCGGAGGAGCGGTGCGTGTCCGGAGCCTCGCGGTTGCGCCAAGTTTCGTAGTAGAACGGCAGGAGGAGCGACCAGATTTCGCAGCGGCCGTAGCTGTTCTCGTAGGAAAAGAGCGGGAAGAAGCGGCGAAGCGTGTACTCCCCGCCCCCGCCCCAGGCGAGGATGGAGAGAAGGTAATCCTGGCGGGCATAGGTGGGCTGACCGTCGCGCTCGGTGGCGTCGAAATTGCCGAGCAGCAGAGGAATCCAAGTCTCGGTGGAAACAACGGGGCCGGAACGCCAGGTGTCCCGCCACCAAAAGGGCAGGAACCCGTTGTCCTGCCGGTCGGCCTGGCGCTGGTTCCAGGCGAACGGATAGAACGCGGCCGTCCGCCGCGGGCCGGTGGCGCAGTCGGTATGGTTCACGAACGGCTTGGCCTCCAGCTCATGCAAGGCCAAAAGGCGCGGGGAATGCGCCACGTGGTAGCCGGCGCCGTCCTGCGTTTCGCAGTCCCAGCCGAGCGGAAAGAGGTACCACAGGTTGGCATAGTGGCCGTGCTGACTTTCCCAGCCGGTGACGGGAAAGACGCGGCCGCCGGAGCGGGTCTCACCGTTGGTCATGGAGAAGAGCGGGAACAAGGCGTCGTAGCGGACGTAGTTTTCCCGGACATTCTCGGTACGGTTCAGGATGGGGCCGAGCAGGTTCCGCGTATCGTACGCGTCTTTCTTGAAGAAGTGCGCGCCGACCGGCACCCAAAATTCCGCGGACTCCGCGACCTTGCCATTGTGGGTTTTGGCCGACGCCCACCAGAAGGGAAAGAGCAGGTGGCCGGAGTCCACCGATGCATCCTCCGTGCTGCTCCAGTCCCACCACAGGGGAGCCAGCACGTGCCAAGCCGCCGCGGTATTCGTGGCGGTGACCGGGTTGGTAAAACGTTCATGCGATTGCCAGTAGGGCAGGAGCCAAAGCGTATCGTCGTCCCTGGCGCAGCAACTCCACTTATGAGCAGAAGTGGAATGATAAAAAAACGGAAAAAGAAAGTCGCGGGAGCGGGTGTTCAGATCCGAGGGGCCTTGGGACTGGAAGCGCGTCCACCCATTGAGCAGCAGGATGCCGCCGGAGTTGGAAGATGAACGGGTGCTGCCGTCTTCATATGTCCCCGTTGTCAGCCAGAACAGGGGCAGGAGCCCGGAGTGAAGATTGTCCCGGGTATTGCCGGTGGAGTCGCTCCAATCGTGCCAATACCAAAACAGCGGCCACAGGGCGTGCAGCCGTTCGGTGTCGTCCCAGTGGTTGTGCTGAAGAAGGGCGAGATTGAGGGAACGGCTGTCGGCGTTCCAGCCGTAGTAGAACGCGGGGAACAGCGCGAAGTGGTCGGTGCCACTCCAAAGACACGGGAACAGCCAAGCGTCGTGGCCATCGCCGGTGCGGAGGCCGCTGAGCGGCCAAAACAGGTAGAATTGGTTCGGGTACTGTCCGGGATAATTTTGCGGGAAGCTGAGCAGTTGGTTGGCGGCGTAGGCGGGCGTGCTTTCGCGGACATAGAGCGGCCAGAAAACCTCGGTGCGGGTTTCATTGGTGACCGGGTCAGACGCGTGATAGAAGAATGGCCAGACCTTGATGTCGGTGGCGGCACTTTCCCCGGCACGCGCAGCGGCAACCAGGAACAGGCAGAACGCCATGAACAGAAAGCGCAAAACCAAACGGCGGAGCGGCTGCAGTGACATGTCGTATCCCCTCCTCGCAATAAAGGGCCAATGTACCGCCACCGGCCGGGGATTGTCAACGGCGACGTTCCTGGGACACGGTCACCAGCGCAGGCCGGTGCCGAGAAAATAGGCGGTGAGGCGGCTGTCGAGGATGACGTCCGCCTGCTGCCGTTCCCGGAAGAAGGCGGCCAGGCCGGCCTCCGGCACCCGCAGGATCTCCAGGTGTTCCGATTCGTCCCAGTGGGTGACGGGCTGCCGGTTTTCGGGGGCGGCGGCGTCGATTTCGGCAAAGACCAGCCACAGCCGGTCGGCGCTCATACCGGGTGAGCTGAGGCCGTCGGCGCCGCTCCAGGTCAGGCGGCCGTGGTAGCCGGTCTCCTCGCGGAGTTCGCGGAGCGCGGCGGCGTCCGGCGTCTCGCCGGGATCCACCAGGCCGGCGGGGAATTCGAGGATGAAGGCGTCGGCCGGCGGCCGGTACTGCTGGACGAACAGGTAATCGCCGCCGGGCACGAAGCGCGGAATGACCACCACCGCGCCGCGGTTGCGCAGCCGGCCGGCCGCCTCCCAGGTGCGCACCCGGCCGTCATGCCCGGCATATTCGAGTTCCACCAGACGCAGCCAAGCGCCGGTGGCCAGCTCTTTTTCCTGCAGGCGCTTCGGGCGTTGGTGCATCATTGGGTATAACGGGAAAAGGGTGAGGCAATTGACCGGTCACTGACGTTCCCGGCTCTGATTGGGGGGGCTTTGGGTTCAGCAAGGAGGGCTGACGGAGAGCGGCGGGCATCAGAGCCCGGAACGCTAGTGACGGGTCAGGGGGCGGCCGCCGCGGGGCGGGCAACGCCGTGTTTGGCGGCACGGACAAAGGCGACAAAATGGGCGACCTCGGGGATGCCGGGGAATTCAGCCTCGATTTTGCCCAGGGCCTCCGCGGCCGGCAAGCCGGAGCGGAAGAAGATTTTGAAGCTCTTGTGAAGGGCCTGGATGGTGGCGGCCGGGATGCCGCCGCGCTCCATGCCGATCTTGTTGATGATCCGGGGCATGGCCGGCGCGCCTTCAACGAGGGTAAAGGGGGTGATGTCCTGCACCGCCTTGGCCATGGCGCCGACCATGGCGAAGCGGCCGATGCGGGCGAACTGGACGACGCCGGCGAGGCCGCCGAAGACCACGTGGTCCTCGACCGTCACGTGGCCGGCGATCTGGCAGCCGTTGCTCATCACCACATGGTCGCCGATCTGGCAGTCATGGGCGATGTGGCTGTAGGCCAGGATGCTGCAATCGGCGCCGACCACCGTCTTGCCGCCGTCAAAGGAGGAGGCATGAACGGTGACATACTCACGCAGGGTGGTGCGGGGGCCGATCTCGACATAGGCGGTGCCGCCCTGCCATTTCAGGTCCTGGGTCTGCTTGCCGACGCAGGCAAAGGAGAAGAACTGGCAGCCGTCACCGATGGTGGTGTGGCCGTCGACCACCACATGCTCGTGCAGGCGGCAGCCGGCGCCCAGGCGGACCTGGGGGCCGACACAGCAGAACGGGCCGATCTCACAATCCGCGCCCACCACGGCGCCAGGAGCGACCACGGCCAGGGGATGGATGCTGGCGTCACTCATGCCGCCGGCTCCTCGCCGCGGGGGGCAACGGCAAACTTCATGGAAGCCTCGGTGACCAGGCGGTCACCGACGTACAGCTTGGCGTCGGCCTTGCCGAAGCGGGAACGGAGCACGGCCACCCCTTCGATGATCAGCTGGTCGCCGGGCACCACGGGGCAGTGGAATTTGGCATCGTCAATCGACATGAACAGGCCGAGCTGCCCCTTGTTTTCGGGCACCGACAGGGCGAGGGCGCAGCAGAGCTGGGCGGCCATCTCGACCTGGAGCCCCAGCGGCAGGGCGGCCACCGGCAGGGCGGCGAACCACGACTCGTTGCCGGTGACGTTCTTCAGGCCGACGATCCGCGGATTCTGCAGGTCCATGAACAGGATGCGGTCAATCAGCAGAAAGGGGAACCGGTGCGGAATGACCTGCATGATGCCGGCGATGTCCACCGGCTGGCCGCCGGCCGCCTTGGCCGCCTCGGCCACCGGGCAGGACGCGGGCTGCAGGGCGTCCGGGGAGCCACGCAGCGCCTCGGGGGAGACCAGGCGCAGCATCAGGTCGCCCTGGCAGGCCACCTCGCCGTTGACCAGGGTCTGGGCGGTCAGGGTCAGGGTGCCGTCGGGGGCCTCGGCCGTGATCTTGGCCTCGACCCGGAGCAGGTCGCCGGGGCCGACCAGCTTGCGGAACTTGATCCGCTTGAGCCCGGTCATCCAGGGCAGCCACCCCGCCTTGTCCGCCGGCCGCGGCAGCAACAGCTGGCCGACCTGGGCCATCGCCGTCACCTGCAGGACGCCGGGCATGATCGGGCTGCCGGGGAAATGCCCCAGGAAAAAGTTCTCGTCCATCGAGACGCACTTGATGCCGGAGGCCGACCGGCCGTCGGCGGCAATCTCGGCCCGGTCCAGCATCAGCAGGGAGCGCTTCTCCATGATGCGCTCCACCAGGTCATGATAATCAAGAATGGCCATGATCTTGCCCGTCCTCGTGATTCCGTGTCTTCCGTCGTTCCGTTCTTCCGTATCTTCCGTCGTTCCGTTTCCCCATCCCTCAGCCCCTGGCCGGCACCAAGTCGCCCAGCCCCAGCAGCCGGCGGGCCGCCGCGACATTGGCCGGATGGCCGGGCTTGATGGCGATGACATGGCCGCGCAGGCGCCGGCCCAGCAGGAAAAAATCGCCGACAATGTCCAGCATCTTGTGGCGGACAAACTCGTCGGGATAGCGCAGGCCGTCCTTGCTGAAGATGGCGTCCTGGCGGATGACCACGGCATTGTCCAGGCTGCCGCCGCGGATCAGGTTGTTCTTCATCAGGTATTCGATTTCGTGAAAGAGGCAGAAGGTGCGGGCATCCGCCAGTTCCCGGCAGAAGCTCTCCTCGGTCACGTCAAGGGACAGGTACTGGCAATCGAGGGGGGTGACGTCGTATTTGACCGTGCAGGAAATGCGGAACCCCGGGGCGGGCAGAATCACCAGCCGGGTTTCGCCGGCCTCATACCACAGCGGCTCGCGGACGGTGAAGAACTGCCGGGGCGCCTCCTGTTCCACGGCGCCGGCGGCGCGCAGCAGGTCAAGGAACGGCCGGGCGCTGCCGTCGCCAATGGGCGGCTCGGGCCCGGACATTTCCACCGTCACGTTGTCCAGGCCGAGGGCGTTGATGGCGGCCAGCAGGTGTTCGACGGTATGGGCCTGCGCCTCGCCCCGCCCCAGGGTGGTGCCGCGGCGGGTGTCCACCACCTCGCCGGCCAGGGCGGGAATCTCCGGCCGCCCGGGCAGGTCGACCCGACGGAAACGCACCCCGCTGCCGGCGGGGGCGGGCAGCACGGTGAGCTTGACCCGGTTGCCGGTGTGCAGGGCAATGCCGGAAAAAGACGCCGCCCCCTTCAGCGTGCGCTGCCGGGGGGCGTCAGGAGGGACCGTGGATTCAGGCTTGGCATCGGACATGACGGAAAAACACGCGGCCCGCAGGCCCCTTACTCCCCACCGCTCGGGTTGCCAATCACGCAGAAGGAATAGGCGCGCGAGTCACGACCGGCCGGCGGGGTCTTCACGGTGACCGAATCCCCCTCCTTCAGTTTGCCCAGCGTGAAGGAGATCTCGGCCACGTCACCCGTGCCCTTGCTGTCATAGGGAATGCCGGCGGTGGTGACACAGTACAGGGCCGGAAAATCGCCCGCATCCGCCCGCAACGGTTCGGTGAAGGGGCAGGTTTGCACACCGCTGCCTTCGGTGGCGCATTCGCTGCTGATGGCCACCACCAGGTAGGAGCCCGGCTTGGCCGGATCGTCGCGCAGGATGCAGAACTGCGCCTTGGTCGCCCCGCGGGAGAAGTAGCGGCCGCCGACAATCTGCATGGGAATGGCGAACTTGTTGTGCCGGTCGATCAGCAACACCCCCGAGGCCGGCTCGCTGGCGTCGCGGTCACAGATCTCGCCGCCGATGTACACCATGACGTCGGGAATCGACGTCTCCAGGCTCTTGCGCACCGCATCGGTGAACTGGCGCACCCCCTTGCCGAGGGTGTCGGTGTCCCGGATGCGTTCGCCCTTTTCCTTCGCCAAAACCACCGTCTTCTGGGTGAAAAACGTCACTTCCCCCTTGAGATAATCGACCTCCTGGTTGAGCCGGTCAATCGTCTGGTCGCGCTGCTTCACCTGGCTTTTCAGCGATTCCGACTCCTGGCGCAGCTGCATGTTCTGGGAGCGCAGCTTGGCGTCCGTCACGCACCCGGAAAGCCCCCCGGCCACCACCATCGCCACCGTCAATATCCAGATTGTTCGCATGGTTGTTTCCCTTGTAAAACTTGGCCCCCCGGCCAAGCACGCCTTATGGGGCAATAACCGCCGATTTTGAAATATGGCCGCGCTACGGCTGAAAACAAATCAGGAAACCGCTTACAGGAAGCCGGCCTGGGCCAGGGCATCCCAGCGGACGCCGCCCGCCGTTTCCGCCAGTTGCCGCTGGCGCAGGACAAACTTGCCCAGCATGTCCCCTTCCAGATTGACCCGGTCGCCGGCCCGGCGGGTCCGAAAGGCGGTGGCCGCCCAGGTGTGGGGGATCAGGCAGATTTCAAAAAACGCCGGCTCCAGCCGGGCAATGGTCAACGACACTCCGTCCACGGCCACGCTCCCCTTGGGCACGGCCAGCGGCGCCAGCAACGGCGGCAGCTCGACGCGCAACACCCGGTCGGCACCGGCCCGGGCGATGGCCAGGATCGCCGCGGTGGCATCCACATGCCCGGTCACCAGATGCCCTCCCAGCCGGTCCCCCAGGCACAGCGCCCGTTCCACATTCACTTCGGCGCCCACCGCCAGCCCCCCCAGATTGCTCCGACCGACGGTTTCTTCCAAGGCGTGAAAGCGCAGCCGGCCCCGCCCAGCCGCCACCGCCTCAACCGTCAGGCAAACCCCGTTGACGGCCACGCTGTCGCCCACCCGGACCGCCGCCAGCGGCAGCGCGGTCTCCACCTCCAGGGTGGCGGCACCGGCACGCCGCCGGAACAGCGCCAACCGTCCCACATCCTCGACCAGTCCAGTAAACATGCGGAAAATTTACCCGTCCAAGCCCCGAATCCCAGCCCGCCCCGAATTGGCATGGTAATTGCTTAATCCCATGGCGTCGGCCAATGAAGTCCCCCCGAAGCCCGCCCGTGTTCCCCTGGTCCCCTCAATCCCAAATCAGGATTCCACCTTCCCAAGCCGCTGTTACCCAAATGAGACGCCAGCCTTTCACTCTCGTGGAAATCATGATCGTCGTCGCCATCATCGGTCTCATCGCCGCGATCGCCATCCCGAGTTTTGTGAACGCCCGCAACACCACCCGAAAGAACGCCTGCATCAACAATCTGCGGCAAATCAGCGGAGCCCAAGAACAGGCCATGCTCAACAACGACACCGACGCGCCGACCGCGGCTCAGGTGCAAGCCTATCTGAAACAGCCGGCGCCAACCTGCCCGTCCAACAACGCCCCTTATGAGCTAAACACGATTCCCCCAGCCTGTCCGGCCGGCATTGCCGATCATTCCCTGCCCTAGTCCACGCCTTTTCATCACCCCCCCCAACGGCCGCGGTTTTTCTCCTCCTTAAAACCGCGGCCGTTTCTTTTTTAAGAATTTCGCATTTTTGACAAATCGCCGGTGATCAGCAGGTCGCCACCAACCGCCCGGCACTGCCAGTCCTGAACCCCCAGGGCCGACGCCAGCGAGGCCGGCGCCACGCCGCCGACAGCCGCCCGACTGTCCCGGCCTCCCAGGATTTTGGGCGCCACAAAAAAGGCCACGCGGTCCACCACGCCCGCCCGCAGGCAGGCGGCGGCCAGTTCGCCACCGCCCTCAACCAGCAGGGCGGTGATGCCCTGCCCCCCCATCTGGTCCAGCCAGCGTTCCCAGTCCCCCGAAGTTTGCGCCGCCACGAAGGCCGGCGGGCGCAGGGGGTCCGCCCAAATGCGCAACGTACGGGGAAAAGCCCCCGGACCACGCCGGGTCCAAACCAATTTGCGCGGCGGCCGCGGCCAGTCCGCCGGCGTCCGCACGGTGAGTTCCGGATCGTCCTGCCGCACCGTCTCCCCCCCGACCAAAATGCCGTCCGCCCACCGGCGCAGCCGCTGGACGCGGGCCCGGGCCACCGGCCCGGTGACCCAGCGCGATTCGCCGCCGGCAGTGGCAATCTTGCCGTCCAAAGTCATGGCCAGCTTGAGCAGGACATACGGCCGGCCGGTGGTGATCCACTTGAAGAACGCCGCGTTCAACCGGCGGCAGCGGGCTTCCTCAACCCCTTCCACGACCTCGACGCCCGCCGCCCGCAACTGGGTAAAACCGCGCCCGGCGTGCTTGGGATTGGGATCCGTGCCGCCCGCCACCACCCGGGCGATCCCGGCCCGGAGAATGGCCTCCGTGCAGGGAGGCGTGCGGCCCTGGGTGCAGCACGGCTCCAGGGTGACGTACAGGGTCGCCCCGCGGGCCTGCCCGCCGGCGGCATTGAGGGCATGCACTTCCGCATGCGGTGTGCCCGCCTGGTGATGCCAACCCCGGCCCACCTCGCGGCCGTCCCGCACCACCACCGCCCCCACCATCGGATTGGGCGAGGTCCGTCCCCAGCCGCGCCGGGCCAACCCCAGCGCCCGCCGCATCCAGGCCCCGTCATTGCGTGCCAAACTGTTCATGCCGGGAGCATAACCCGCCCCCGCCCCGCCCGCAACCGGATTCTTCGGTCGCGGCCGGAAACGGATGCACCGTTGGAGTTATCGCTTGGCTGGGATGCCGGTAAGCGACAGGATGCGGGAACGGAAGTCGGTGAATTCCGCACCCACGCCCGAGGCAATCGCCCGGAGCGAATAAAAGCGATCCGTGGTGGGAGATTCCCGTTTTAATTCGTCACCATCAAAACGGTCAATGTTGATGATGGTCCAACATTCGGCAAATTTTTTATTTTTCGCTTTTTGGTGGCTTTTTTCCGCCTCGCCGACCCGGTTGTGGATGTTCGAATAATCCCGGCCGCCCTTGATCTCAATCGCAATGATGTTGCGCATTTCCCGGTTGGACATGCGCTCTCGGATAACGATGTCCGGATCGGAGGCAAATTCGATCAGTACGGTGCGCTTGGACGCATTCATCAACTCCAGCTTGCGTTTGTCTTCGGTCTTGATGTGCCTTGCCACTAAATTTCGAATAACCTCGAAAACTTGGGCGACCCCTTCTTTGCCAATGCGGTTGTTGGCACCGCCGCGCAGTTGCGCCCCCAGGGTGAGAATGGTTAATTCGTGCAAAAACGTCGGGGTCAAGGCGGTGGTCTCCAAACGCCTCAAGAGAGCGGCCCCGGAGCAACAGAGTGCCGTGCAAAGTTCGTGCAGCCCGTCCCGGCATCGCTCCGGCATCATTCCTTCTGTTTCCATGACGGCAAAAGCACTTGCCCCGGTTTGGGCGGTGTAAAACAGTTTTTGACTGTATCCCATCAACAAACGGTAATACCCCAATAACCTGGGATTGTGGGTCAACAACGCGGGAGCAGGGAAAACCAGTTCGGCCCGGAGTCCGTGGGCCGCCATCAAGGTTCGGCAATCCGGCGGCACCAGCGCGTTGATCTCCGCATCAACCACCTCAACGCCGAGCTGTCCCACCGCGGCGAGCAACGCGGGTTGCAGACGATCACGCCAAACCATGAGGGCTTGGGCGAAGCCGGCTTGCAGTTCGGGGGCAGGCAGCTTGATAGCCATGCGTCACCACCCGTGAAAAAAGATTGGCCAAGCGCCGGTTGGCGATTTTTACATATTCGGGGTGCAGCTCTATGCCGATGAAACGGCGGCCCAGCCGCTGGCAGACCAGGCCGACGGTGCCCGAGCCAAAGAATGGGTCGAGAATGAAATCGCCGGGCTCGCTGCCGGCCAGCACGCACGGTTCGACCAGCTTCTGGGGGAAGGTGGCGAAATGGGCTTCCTTGCAGGCTTCGGTATTGATGTTCCACACGGATCGCTTGCTTCTGAACCCCTTGCCGTCGTCAGTTTTTTCCCGGATGGCCGCATGGTCAAAATGATACTGTTCGTTTTTGGTGAACATGAAGATGTATTCATGCGCCCGGCTGGGGCGGTCTTTCACGCTTTCCGGCATAACGTTGGGTTTGTTCCAGATGATGTCGCTCCGCAGGTACCAGCCATCGTCCTGGAGGGCAAAAGCCAAGCGCCAAGGGACCCCCAGAAGGTCCTTGGGCTTCAACCCTTCCGGCGTGTCCGGCCGCACGGACATGGCGCGCGCGGGATTTTTCTTGTCCGGTGCCCGCCAGCCCCGGTTGCCGCTAGTGTAGCCGTCGCCGATGTTCAACCAGAACGTGCCGTCAGGACGCAGGACGCGGCGGACCTCCCGGAATACGGCTGTCAATTTCTGAACATACTGAGGAAGGGTCAACTCCAACCCGATCTGCCCCTCAATGCCATAGTCGCGCACCCCCCAATAGGGCGGCGACGTGACCACGCAGCGCATGCTGTCCGCCGGCAAGCGGGCCAGGATATTGGCGGCGTCCCCGAGCAGAACCATGGAGGCATCAAGGACGATTTTCCTGTCCCAGCCGTCCTGGCCGGCGTCATGGAAGGTGACAGCACCGGCTCCTTCGCCAAGGTGATGAATAAAGCAGAGTGGAATCAGCTTGGGTCATGAGGACGTCCCAACAAAATCTTTGAGGGATAAGTGACGACGGAATATCAGTGTGATCGTTTGATTTCGCAAGGCGCGGCAGGGAACAAAAGGGAAACCGTTCCGCCGGGTGGCCCTTGGCACCCGTCCCCATGGCGTCCCCATGGCGCTAAAGATATGTGGCTATGGGTGGCACCGGTCAACCTTGGCAGCGCCAACTCGATCTATGTGGATCGCATCTATATCATCAGGAAAAAATGACGTATCGGCAGAATGTTTGGCTTTTCCTGACTATTGATATCTTACTAAATTCCACGCCATAATATAATAACCCAAAGAAGGTATTTACATGCAGGGTTGCACGAGCAAATTGATGGAACGGGTCAAGCGGCGTGACGTTCTGATCACGGGAAGTATCCTAATAAGTTCGGCATCCGATCAAGCGGGAGATTGACAGCACGCCGTCAATGTGTGATAGTATGTGTGGAGGTGGCCGAATGGCGACGAATCTTCAACTCGATG
>JBAZJM010000011.1:0-32037 GCA_041651315.1 Lentisphaeria bacterium
GGCGGCCTCGCGCTGTTCCTGCCGGAAGCGCTCCAGCAGCAGCGGATGCCGGGCCTCGCAGAGGCGCAGGTTGGCGCCGAAGCGGGGCAGCACGCAGCCGTAGTCGGCGGCCCAGCCGGCAACGGCCAGGGCGGCGTCGAGTTCGGCCAGGGTCCCGGCATCGTCATGGAGCTCGGGGGCGCTGCGGCGGACGCGGCCGGTGAGCTCGGCGAGAATGCGCCGGCATTCGTCGCGCTCCTCCAGGCGCAGGTCCGTCAGTTCATTGCCCAGGGCAACGGCCTCGGCGGGCTCGACGAACAGGGTGTGGCCGCTGTCGGAATGGTCGTGGATGATGCCGGCCGCGCGATTGCGGAGTTCGCGGCGGACGGGGAGGACGAGGCGGCCGTTGCGCTCGGTGACGTAGCTGTCCTGGAGCAGGCCGGCCTCGGCCCAGCGGCGACAGACGGCGTCGGCGTACTGCTGCAGCCGCTTTTCCTGCTCGTGCAGGGCGTTGCGGAGTTCGCAGAGGCGCGGGCTGGCGTGGTCGGCGAGCTGGCCGTCGTCATCAATGGCACGGCGGAGAGCGCTGCGGAGCGGCTCCGGGGAATGCAGGCGGCCGAGCTGGCCGGCCAGGGCGGGCCGGGTGGCGGCCTCCGGGCGGCGCGCCAGCTCCAGCAGCTCGGCGACGGCGTCCAAAAAGCGGCGGCAGAGCAGCAGCTCCTCGGGCGGCAGCAGCACGGCCTCGGGAGCGGCGCGGCGGAGGACGGGGGCCAAGTCGGGAAACGCCGGCTGGGGCAGCCGGAAGCCGGCCGTCTGGAGGGTGAACAGGTCGGCCAGCAACGGATGGCTGGCGGTGGCGGCGGCCGGGGTGGCGGCGGGACGCAAGGCCAAAACCTCGGCCCGGCCCGGCTCGCTGGCGGCACGCCCGGCAATCAACCGCAGCAGCGGATGGAATTCCAGCACGTCCAGGGCGTGCGGGTCGGCAACAACGGCGGCGGGGTGGGGCTCTGGCGTCAAGATGTTAACCTGATGCAAGCTTCGCGCCCTGGCGGTTCCAAGGTCCGCCCACGGCCCAGGGGGTGCAGCCCGGACGGGGCGTCAATCGCTGTCGCGGCGGCGGCGGCGATGGGGCCGTTCGTCATCGAGTTCGTCGAGCTCGTCGAGCTCGTCCTGGTCACCATGGCTGGCCGTGTCATCCAGGTCGTCAAGGTCTTCCAGATCCTCTTCGTGTTTTTTCAACAAGGATCCGGTGATGAGGGCGCCGCATTCGGGGCAGACGCCGCCCTCGTCATCGACGTCGTTCATGTTGACCTTGCACTCGCAGTATGGGCAGGGAATGATTTCCATGGATGCGGGCGACTCCTCCCCCGGCGGGGCTAAAAGGTACTCGGACTGAGACTGGTTTTGACAGCGCGCATCCTAATATGGCAACCGCCCGGATGCAAGTGCAACCGCGGTCAAACTTGCAGGGACATCAGGAATTCGATGTTGTTCTTGGTCTTTTTGATCTTGTTGATGAGCATCTCCATGGCTTCGGCGCCGGGGACGCCGTTGAGCACGCGGCGGAGGGTCCAGACCCGTTCCAGCTCATCGGGATGCAGCAGCAGGTCTTCCTTGCGGGTGCCGGATTTTTCGATACTAATAGCCGGGAAAATGCGCTTGTCCACCAGGTAGCGGTCGAGGTTGAGCTCCATGTTGCCGGTGCCCTTGAACTCCTCGAAGATGACCTCGTCCATGCGGCTGCCGGTGTCGATGAGGGCGGTGGCCAGGATGGTGAGGGAGCCGCCGTTCTCGATGTTGCGGGCGGCGCCGAAGAAGCGCTTGGGCTTGTGCAGGGCGTTGGCGTCGACGCCGCCGGAGAGGATGCGGCCGCTGTGGGGCTGGATGGTGTTGTAGGCGCGGGCCAGGCGGGTGATGCTGTCGAGCAGGATCACCACATGCTTGCCGATCTCGACCATGCGCTTGGCCTTTTCGATGACAATCTCGGCCACCTGGACGTGGCGCTCGGGCGGCTCGTCAAAGGTGGAGCTGATGACCTCGCCCTTGACCGTGCGCTTCATGTCGGTGACCTCTTCGGGACGCTCGTCGATGAGCAGCACGATGAGGTGGATGTCGGTGTTGTTGGCGGTGATGCTGTTGGCCATCTTCTGCATGAGGATGGTCTTGCCGGTGCGCGGCGGGGCGACGATCAGGCCGCGCTGGCCGCGGCCGATCGGGGTCAGCAGGTCGACCACGCGCATGGAGATCTCGTCCGATTCCCGCTCCATGATCAGGCGCTGGGTGGGGAAGTAGGGGGTCTGGCTCTCGAAGGGGACAACGGTCTTCTTGTGCTCGGGCGGGAGGCCGTTGACGGTCTCCAGTTTGAGCATGGCGAAGAAGCGTTCCTTCTCGCGCGGCTGGCGGATCTGCCCCATGATGGTGTCGCCGGTGCGCAGGGAGAAGCGGCGGACCTGGGAGGGGCTGATGTACACGTCCTCGGGACAGGGGACATAGCTGAACTCGGGCAGGCGCAGGAAGCCGAAGCCGTCGGGCAGGACTTCAATGACGCCGCCGCCGTAGACCAGGCCGCACTGGGCGGCGTTGGCCTTAAGGACGGCAAAGATGAGGTCGTGCTTGTCCAGGGTGCCGACCCCCTCGACGTTCATGTCGATGGCCGTCTGGCTGAGCTCGGCCATGGTCTTGGTCTGCAGCTCCGTCATGGAGAGGCTGGGGGCCGTGCGGTCGCGCTGCAGGGCGGCGTATTCCTGGGCGTATTCGTCGGCCTCCTGCTGGGCGGCGCGCATGGTGTTCTGGTTCGGATTCTGGTTCTGGTGCGGGTGCTTTTGGAACTTGCCGAACTTCTTCCAGCGCTGGAAGTGGCCGCCTTGGGGCTGGCCGCCGCCCTGGGGCTGGCCACCCCCCTGCCCGCCGCCATTGTTGAAGTGGCGGTTGAAGCGGTCACCGCGATCGCCGCGGTCACCACGGTCGTTGCCGCCGCCATAGCGTCCCTGGCCCTGGAAGCGGTTCTGCGACGGTTGCTGGCGCTCACGCTCACCGCCAGGCATGCCCTGGCCGGGCTGCGGCGGGACCGGCGGCAGCGGGTTGGAACGGAACTCGGAAAGCTTGGGCATTTCGCTCACCGGGGCCGGCGGCGGTTCCGGGGCGGGCGCCGGATCATCCGGCCCGGCGGAGAAGAAGACGCGCCGCGGTTCCGGCGCGGGGGCCGGCGCAGGAGCCGGCGGCGGCGTTACGGGGGCCGGCGTTACGGGAGCCGGCGGCGGCGGACGCCGCTGCTCAACCGGCGCCGGGGCGGCCGCTTCGGCGGCAGCAGCCGGCGCGGCGGCGCTGTCGGCCCCTTCGGCACGGCGGCGGGTGGTGGTGCCCCGGCGGAAATAGGAACGGCGCTTGGGCGGGGCGGCGGTTTCGCCGCCGGCGGCCGGCAGTTCAGGTTGAACCGGCGGAAGGGGATCGAGGAATTCAGGCATGAGGGATCCTTGGTCGGGGGTCAATTGGAAATCGGGTTGGAGGCAAAATTCAGCGTTCAGGTTAAGGTTGAAAGCAGCAGGCGGCACTGGTCGCGGAGCCGTTCCAGGCTGCTGTTGTTGATAATGGCGTGATCGGCGCGGCGCAACTTTTCATCGGCGGGCAACTGGGCCGCTTCCCGGGCGGCAATCTCGGCGTCGGACCAGCCCCGCGCCCGCAACCGCTCCCGCACCACCTCGGCCGGACTCCACACGGCGATGACGGCGGAAAAGTCCGCTTCCCAGCCGGCTTCGTAAAGCAAGGGGACGCCGGCAAACAAGGTGCCGGCCGCCTGTTCCTCCTGTTTAAACCGTTCCCGCACCTGCGGGTGAATCATTTGGTTCAGCCAGGCACGCTCGGCCGGGTCCGCGAAGACCCGCGCCGCCACCTGCCGGCGGTCAACCGCCCCGGTGGCATCAAGCACCCCGGCGCCCCAGCGCTCCCGGAACAGCCGGGTGCAGGGGGCGCCCGGCGCATAGAGCGCATGCACCACGTCATCTGCGTCGGTGACGCGGGCGCCAAGCTCTCCAAGAAGGGAGAGGACCGTGGTTTTTCCGGCGCCCATGCCGCCGGTAATGCCAAACAGAGCCATAAACTGGATGAAGTTGCAGAACGGCGCCGAGGGCCGCACCGATGGAAACTGGGAGGGGAGAGAAGTAGGCGCCGGCACAGGCCGGCAACAATCGCTGTGAAACCAGGCAGGGGGAGCGTGTGGTTTTCCCAAGCCCCGCCCAATCCTGGAAAACACCACGACTGAGACGGAAACCGGGGGAAGGAAGAAGCGCGGCTGAGGAACCCGTGTCACACACATCCGGCAATCCGGACGATCATCCAAGGGAACTCAAGCGGCATGCCTCTTCACCTAACGAACACCCCCACTATAACGCCCCCGAAACAGAAAGCAAATGGATTGGGCAACGTCGGGCGCCTGTCAGTTCCGTCGGGGTTCCTCTTGCGCGGCGCGGTGCGCAGAGCATCCATCACCGGCGACATGCCCGTGCCTACAGAAACCAGAACCGTCTTCTGTAGCGGCGCCTGTGCCAGGCGCCCTCTGGAGGAGTTTGGCATAACTCAACGGTTGCGGTTTTCCCGTCCCAGCGGGACGGGGTGGGAATAGGCAGGGGCTTCAGCCCCTGTTTTGCCCGTCCCCCCCCATGTCGCGTGCCGTCAGGTACGCGGCGAATCGCGGCGTACCTACGGCACGCCATCGTTTCATTTTTCGGAACAGGGGCTGAAGCCCCCCTGCCTATTTTCATTCAGTCCCTATGGGACGAAGCAGCCCCATCCCCCCCCGTGCTTATGCCCAGGCCAAACACGCTAAAGCGTGAACTCAACCGATCTGCGCCCGTGGCCGGTTGGCGGCCGCGGCGGCGGGTGTATGTTATGTCAGACATAATACAAAAAGTTTCTGGAGCTCACCCCCTGCCCGTGACTGCCTCACTGCCCGCCCCCGCCCCCCGCTCCGGCAACCGACGCCGCCGGCATTATGGCTATGCCGTCGTGGTTTCCATATTGGCCATTCTGGCCCAGTATTACATGTTCCTGCCGGTGTTCCGCGACCGCCTGCAAGACTATCTCGGGATTGGCGACGCGCGTTTCGGGACCCTCTTCGCCCTGGCGCCGCTGGCGGGAGCCGCCGCGATTTTTGCCAGCGGCCCGCTGTTGGCCCGCCTCGGCCCGGTGCGTCTGCTCCGGCTGTCCCTTTGGGGGGTGGCGGCAGGGTTGCTGCTGCTGGCCCTGGCCGGCCGCCACTGGCTGCTGGTGCTGACCGGAATCACGGTGTGCGGCATGGCCGGCGGCCCCCTCATCATCGCCATGAACGCCTATCTGGTCAAGCTGTTTCCGCGTGACCGCCGGCGGACCCTCTCCTTCAGTCTGGCCATCATGAGCATCGGCGGCATGATCCTGCCGCTGCTGGCCGAACTGCTGCTGGCGCTGCCGGGGCGCTGGCCCGCGGTCCATTTTGCCCACGTGCTGCATCTTCCCTGCCTGCTGCTGGCCCTGCTGCTGGCCGCCGCCGGCTTCCTCTACCGGTCGCGGCCGACAGCCGCCGCGACGGTCCGACCACACCGCCATGAAGCGGCCTGGAACTGGCGGCAGTTCTTACTGCCCTGGGCCGTCAGCTGGCTGGTGCTGCTGCTGGTGCTCCACAGCGCGGTGGACGTGGCGATCTACACCTGGATTCCCCGCTTTTTGGACAGCCCCGGCCTGACCCGGCCGCTGGCGGCGTCCGGCCTGGTGCTGTCCGCCATGTCCGTGGCCTATGTGGTTTCGCGGGGCATCCTGAGCCGGCTGCCCGAAGCGTGGGGCCGGCGGCGCCTGCTGCTGCTGCCCGGCCTCCTGGGCGGCAGCCTGTTCGTGGCGGGAGTCCTCACCCGCGACGCCTGGTTCGCGGCGGCGGGCTATGTGCTGGGCGCCTTCCTGTGGTCGGCCGAATACCCGGCCCTGCTCGGCACCCTGGCCGACCGGAGCCAGCGCGGCTTCGGCACCGCCATGGCGTTGCAACAACTCTTGACCGGCCCCCTCCTCGCCTTCCTGGTGTTTGGCATGGGGCAGTGGACGGCCTGGGCGGGCCCGGAGCGTATGGGACCGGGCATGGCGGCGTTGGGCGGCGGCTTCCTGTTGGTCAGCGCCGGCGCCGCCCTGTGGGTGCTTCGCAACCACCCCCGCGTGCCCACCCAGAACGCATAGGCCGCTGGAGTTTGGCAGAAAACCTGGGCGCCAGCCGGCGCCGCATTCCGCAGACAGCCTGAAGCAGGGCGGGGAAGGTCAGGTGTTTGGTTGGCTGACCAGCAAGGGTGTATGACAGTTTTGTCGGATGATATTGGGGCCACCCTTTTGGAAAAGGGGGTTCCCAACCAACATAAATGTCATGCCCCCACCAGCAATTGTTGCATTGTGCCTTCCCGCCATTATGTTTATATCCAGTTCGCCCCGGTCATGCCGGGACGGATGGTTCCGCGAACCGGTCCGGGTGGACCGGTCTTGGCGGGGGAATCCGGTGTGAGTCCGGAGCTGTGCCGCAACGGTAAGCCTGCCTTTCGGGGCAGGACAAGTCCGAATGCCCGTTCGTGGATCTTTTTGGCCTGGTGTCAAGGCGATGCCGGGCCGGCAGTCAACCTCGAGCATGGGTTGTCGGCGATGGCCGCGTCTGCGCGCCACGGCACGCCAACCCTGTCCGGCATCCGGGCAGGGTTTGGTGTTTCCGGGGGCCAAGACCGCCTTCCCTTCCTCCCGCGCCCGGGGCACACAGGCGGCCGAGCAGCCGCCGGAAGGGTCATTGAGCCAGATGCACGCACGTCTCCTCCTGCTGGCGGCCGCCAGTGCCGCCACCGTCCTCAGCGCCCACGCCGTCACCTATGGTGCTTACCCTCTGGAGGGTGAGGTGGGTTCCGGTGCCAACACCTCCATCTGCGTCTTCGATTTCGGCGGCGTCGAGTACGCCTTCGGTTATCACTATGATGGCGCCAAGACCGGTGCGGACCTGCTCGCCGCGCTCAACGGCAATTTCGGGATTGCCATCGCGTATCATCCCGTCTATGGCACCCCCACGGACATCAGCTACGGCGGTTATTCCATCAGCAACGATCCCATTGGCGACGACTACACGGGATATCCCGGCTATTACGTCAGCGGCGGCAGCACGCTTAATCAATGGGTCGTGCCGCCGCTCACCATTCACTATGACGGTGGTGGCACCAACGGGCCGGCATGGCTTTCCTCTGACGCCGGATTGGCTTCCCGTTCACTGGTTGACGGCTCGTGGGATGGCTGGGTTCAGGCCAAGTTTGACAACGTGACATGGGTGGGGTTTGCCGCGCCGCCGGACGGCACCTTCGCGTCCGTGGTTCCCGAGCCCGCCGCCCTCAGCCTGCTGGCCGTGGGCGCGCTCGCCCTTTTCGGCCGCCGCCGGCGCTGATCCGTTCCCCGCCCAAGGGCAGGCAGAGGCGCCTGCCCCTACTCCCCCCATGAAACGATTCACCCTCATCGAACTGCTGGTGGTCATCGGCATCATCGCCTTGCTGGCGGGGCTGCTGATGCCGGCGCTGGGCAAGGCCAAGGACATGGGCAAGGCGACCAACTGCCTGTCCAACCTGCACCAGCTCGGCATCGCCATGAACAGCTATCTCGGCGACAACAACGACGTGTTTTGGCCCTACCGCACGGCTGTCAACGGCAAGCCCAGTTATTTTTGGGGGCTGGCCGTCAATCCGGTCGACCGCACCACCAGCCCGTTCTACCAGCAATTGGAGCGGCACCCCCGCGCCTTCGAATGCCCGAACCTGCCCTGGGGCAGCTACGTGCCGCAGGCCGCCGCCAAGGAAGTCACCACCTGCTACGGCTACAACGCCTACGGCATCAGCCCCTACGGCCTGACCACCACCGACACCGCCACCGGCCAGCCGCGCCCCACCCGGCGCGGCTCGACCATCCCCCGGCCGGTCGATTTTTTTGTCTTCAACGACAGCGCCATGTCCTGGAGCCCGGCCGGCGTCACCATCCTGCAGAACAGCACCTATCTGGAACCTGTGACCGGCAATTCGGTGCAAACCCCCACCACCCATTTTCGGCACCAGGGCAAAACCAACGCCCTGTGCGCCGACGGCCGCGCCGCAGCCTTCGGGACCGAGGGCTGGAAGCTGAACGGCGCCAGCGCCCTGGGCTTTGTCGGCACCCAAAACTTTCCGCATTATGACCAGTAGGGGCAGGCGCCCCTGCCTGCCCGTTCAGGATTCTTTATGATTCGGCATTCCTCATTAGTCATTCCGCGGTTTCTCCTGATTTTGGGCCTTCTTGTCCTCGCCGTGGCCGGTTGCGCCCCGAAACCGTACCGCCAGGCCGACCTGGCCGTCGATTCTCCGGAAGGCCGCGCGGTCGCCGCCGACCTGGCCGCCCTCAAAAGCGGCGGCCGCGCCGGGATCGCCACCTTCTTGCGGACCCGCGCCGCCAACGACCCCGCGCGCCTCGCCCTGCTGCAGTGGGCCCTGGGGCAACTGGCGGCCGCCGATGCCGTGGAACTGCGCAGCCTGGACGCCTTCGGCCCCGACGTCGTGCGCGCCGTCATCAGCGTCAAACAGGGCGCCGCGGAACAGGAAACAACCTTCCTGCTGGTGCGCAAGGACGGCCGCCTGCTGTGGGCCTCACCCAATTGAGGAATCAGGATTTTCAGAGCCCGGAACGCCAGTGACGGGTCAACGATGAGCTTCAGCCTACGGCCTAACCTGGATTATTCATGAATGTTGAATTTTGAATGTCCAATTTCGAATGTCGAAGTGAAAGTGAAATCCCCGGTGTGGTTGGTGCGTTGCATTTCACTTCGAAATTCAGCATTCGGCATTCAATATTCGACATTGATTGGCATATGACACAGACAGGACAACAAACGGGTCGGGCATGGAGACCGCTGGCGGCGCTGCTGCTGGCGGCGCTGGCCGGCGGCTGTTCACCGCGCCCGCCCGCCGCGGACTCCGCCCCGGCCCCGGCCGCGGCGCCGGACTGCCGCCGGATCATCTCGTGCGCCCCCTCCATCACCGAAACCCTGTTCGCTCTCGGAGCCGGCCGCCGGGTGGTGGGGGTGAGCCGCTTCTGCGCCTACCCCCCCGAAGTCCGCACCCTCCCGAAGATTGGCGGCTACCTCGACCCCAACTATGAAATGATCCTGCGCCTCCAGCCCGACCTGGTGCTGTCGCTCCGGGAGAACTCATCGCTCACCGAGTTCCTGACCCGCAACCACATCCGGCATGAGGTCATGGACAACGACAGCGTGGCGGCCATCGCCGCCGCCACCGAACGGCTGGGGACGCTCTGCGGCGCCACGAAACCGGCGGCGGCCCTGGCCGGCGGCCTGCGCCGGGAGTTCGCCGCCGGCCAGCGCCCCGGTGCGGCGGAGTCCGCACCGCGCGTGCTGTTCTGCATCGGCCGCGACAGCCCCGGCAGCGGCGGGATCACCCGCGCCTACCTGGCCGGCCCGCGCACCATTTACCAGGAGGTCATCACCGCCGCCGGCGGCCGCAACGTGCTGGAGGCGGCGGCCGGCGCCGCCTACCCGATGGTGTCCGGAGAGAGCATCCTCCGCCTCAACCCCGACCTGATCATTGAGATCCAGGCCACCTCCACGCCGGAGATGGCGGCCCGGAGCGCCGCCGACTGGCAATCCCTGCCCGGGGTGGCGGCGGTGAAAAACGGCCGGGTCCACCTGATCTCAGCCGATTACGCCGCCATCCCCGGCCCGCGCCTCGGCCTGCTGCTGGCCGATGTCCGGCGGCTGATCGCGGCACCCCGGGCAAACGGCACCGTGGCGGAGAAACGCGAAGACCATGGAAATCAATGAATTGCCATTGCGTTTTGCCGGGCTCCTGACCGGCCTGGGCACGCCGAGCCGAGCTGGGGCTCGGCGCTCCCAGGTTCTCCGGCCACCCGTTTTCTCCACTCCGCCCAACCGGGAGGGCTCTGGGCATGCTGACGATTGACCGGCTCCAGGCCGTCATCGACGGCAAAGTCATCCTCGCCGACGTCTCCCTGACCGTCGGCGCCGGGGAACGCTGGGCCGTGATCGGCAAGAACGGCGCCGGCAAGTCGACCCTGGTCAAGTGCATGGCCGGCCTGCTGCCGGCCGCCGCCGGCGGCGTCTTCCTGGAAGGAGCCCCGCTGGCCGCCGTCCGGCCCAAGCAGCGGGCGCGCCGGATCGCCTATGTGCCGCAGGCGGCGGGCCGGAGCGTGCCCGGCTTCATGGTTGCCGACTACGTGATGATGGGGCGCTTCGCCCACCAGGGGCTGATGGCCATGCCCGGCCCCCGGGACCGCGACAGCGTCCGCGAGGCGCTGGCGCTGACCGACACCGAAACGCTCGGCAACCGCGCCATGGACACCCTCTCCGGCGGCGAACTCCAGCGCGTCTTCCTGGCGGCCGCGGTGGCCCAGCAGAGCACCCTGCTGCTGCTCGACGAACCGCTGAGTTTTCTCGACCCCCTACACCAGGCGATCATCCTCAACGCCCTCGACCGCATCCACCGGCGCCACGGCACGGCCATGGTCACGGTGACCCACGACGTCAACGCCGCCCTCACCCGCGCCTCGCACGTGCTGGCCCTGGTCGCCGGCCGGGTGTTCTTCGCGGGCCCGGCGGCGGAACTGCTACGCCGCTCGCCGGCCATTCTCCAGGAAGTCTATTCCCTGCCCTTTGACGCCGTGGCCGCCGCCGGCCGCACCCTGATGATGCCGGCCTTCTACCGGCCCGGCGCCGGCACCGCCGCGGCAACCGCAACACCGGCAATGACAGAGGCTGCAACATGAAGCGCTTCCGGGGTCTGCTGCTCCTGCTTGCCGCCGCAACGGTCCTGCTGGTGGCGCCGTTCGCCGGCATGGAATTCCTCACCCCCGCCCGGCTGCTGCACGACGATCTGGCGCGGACCATCTTCCTGGACCTGCGCTTGCCGCGCGTCCTCACCGCCTTTTTGGCCGGCGGCGGCCTCGCCCTGTGCGGTCTGGTGTTCCAGGCGCTGTTCCGCAATGCGCTGGCCGACCCCTTCACCCTGGGCATTGCCAGCGGCTCCAGCTTCGGCGCCGCCGCCGTCATCCTGCTCGGCCTGGGCGGCTCCCTGCTGGGGGTGTCGGCGGTCGCCGCCGGCGCCTTCGCGGGGGCCGCGCTCTCCACCCTGCTGGTCTGCGGGCTGGCCTCGCTCCGGCGCACCACCTCCGGCGACACCCTGCTGCTGGCCGGCATCGCGGTGAGCTTCCTCTTTTCCAGCCTGCTGATGTTTCTGCAGTACCTGAGCAGCCTGCGCGACTCCTTCCACATCGTCCGCTGGCTGATGGGCGGCATCGAGGTCTTCCGCTTCGCCCCGCTGCTCGCCATGCTGCCCTGGCTGGCGGCCGGCGGCGCCGTGATCGCCCTGCACCTGCCGCACCTCGACCAGCTGCTGGCCGGCGAAGACCTGGCCCACAGCCGCGGCGTGCCGGTCCGCCGCACCAAGAACCTGCTGCTGGCCGCCACCACCGTCACCGTGGGCGCCATCGTGGCCACCTGCGGCCCGATCGGCTTTGTCGGCCTGATGACCCCGCACGTCTGCAAGCTGCTGTGGCCGATGAACCACCGCCGGCTCGCCCCCCGCGTCTTCCTGGCCGGCGGCCTCTTCCTGGTCCTCTGCGACACCGCCGCCCGCACCCTCGTGGCCCCGGCCGAGATCCCCGTCGGGGTGATCACCGCCCTGCTCGGCGGCCCGTTCTTCCTGTGGCTGCTGTTCCGCCGGCCCACCCCCCGGCAGTAAGGCCCGGCGCGGGCATTGGACAATTCACCCTAATTCACCCAATTCAGTTCTCCCGGCGAGTTAAGATCTGCGATTCACCCCAAGCGCACCCTGGAGGAAAATGTTTTTTGAACAGAAGGCCGCGAAGACGGTTCCCACGTTCATCCTTCGCTATCTTTGCTTCCTTCTGTTCAGTCTTACGGGACAAAGCCGCCCCCCTTACTTATGCCAAAGGCCAGAACACGCTAAAGCGTGAACTCAAACTAACATGCGCCGCCAGGGTCGGCATCGCGCACGGCCTGCGAAACCGCTCTATAGTACCCGGTCATGAGTGAACCTTCCTCCGCCAATTCTGACGCCTCGGGGCGACCGGCACGCGGCGCGCCGATCACCTTGTCGCCATTGCCGCCGCTGCGGGCCTTCCTGGTCGGGGTGCACGATCTGGAGACGGATTCGGAAGAAGCTCGCGAGCTGATCGAGGAGCTGGGAGAACTGGCCCGCACCTTGGGCATGGAGGTCACCGGCCAGTTGCTGGTGCGCCTGCGCGAACCGCACCCCCGCTACCTGGTGGGGTCGGGTAAGGCGGACGAGATCTGCGCCTTGGCCCGGAACGCCGACGCCGAGGTGATCATTTTCGACGACTCGCTTTCCCCGGCGCAGCAACGCAACTGGGAAAAGCTGGCCGGCAGCCTGCCGGTGATCGACCGTGAAGAGGTCATCCTCGACATCTTTGCCAAGCGGGCCCACACCCGCGAGGCCATCCTGCAGGTGGGGCTGGCCCGCGCCCAATACGACCTGCCGCGGCTCAAACGCCGCTGGATTCACCTGTCCCGCCAACGCGGCGCCCGCGGCGGCATGGGCGGGCGCGGCGAAGGCGAGCAGCAGATCGAGATTGATGCGCGGCTGGTCAAACACCAGATCGTCAAGCTCCGCCAGGAACTGGCCGCGGTCAGCCGCCACCGCGCGGTGCAGCGATGCCGGCGCCAGCGGCGCGCCCTGCCCCTGGCCGCCATTGTCGGCTACACCAATGCCGGCAAGTCCTGCCTGCTCAACCGGCTGACCCGCGCCGAGGTGCTGGTTGAAAACAAGCTGTTCGCCACCCTGGACCCGACGGTGCGCCGCCTGCGCCTGGGGGGCAACCAGGAACTGCTGCTCGCCGACACCGTCGGCTTCATCCGCAAGCTGCCGCACCAGCTGGTCGAGGCCTTCAAGTCCACCTTGGAAGAAGTGGCGGGGGCCGACTTCCTGCTGGAGATCCTCGACATCACCAGTGCCGAGGTGGACGCGCATCACGACACCACCACCGCCGTGCTGCGCGAGATCGGCGCCGAACGCCGGCCGGTGATCACCGTGTTCAACAAGATCGACCAGGTCACCGATCCGCTGCTGTTGCAGCGTTTCCGCCGCCGTTTTCGCGACGCCGTCTTCATCTCGGCCCGCACCGGCACAGGGCTGGAGGTGCTGGAGGAACGGCTGGCCGCCCAAGTCGCCCAGGGATTGCGCCGGGTTTCCCTGCTCCTGCCGCACCTCCGCGGCGATCTACTGGCCCAGCTGCACCGGGCCGGCCGCGTGCTGGAGGAAAAATTCACCGAGGCCGGTGCCGAGGTGGTGGCGGAGGCGCCGCTGTCGCTGCTCCCCGCCCTTGAGCCCTACCAGCACCAGCCGCCGCCGGCCGCCGAACCGGAAGACGGCGAGTGAGGTTCTGGGGAACGTTGGTCTCCCATCGATAGCCATCGACGGCCATCGCCAACCGTCGATGGAATTCGGCGCCCCCAAAGAAAAGAACAGGCCCCCTTCACGGGTCACGCCTCACGCCTCACGGGTCACGGGTCACGAGTCACAACTCCCGGCTCAGGCCGGCGGCGGGGCGGCGTCCAGCTCCTCGCCGGCCCGGACCAGGCGGGCGCTGTTGAAGACGATGAGGATGGTGCCGACGCAGTGCAGCAGCGCGGCATAGACCGGCGTGATGATGCCGATGGTGGACAGGTAGAGGCCGCCGACGATCACCAACAGCCCCAGGATCAGGTTCTGGTTCATCAGCGCCTGGGTGCGCCGGGACAGCTTGATCAGGAACGGCAGCCGGCGCAGGTCATTGTTCATCAAGGCGACCGAGGCGCTTTGGACGGCCACGTCGGAGCCAATGGCGCCCATGGCGACGCCAATGTCGCCGGCGGCCAGCGCCGGAGCGTCATTGACGCCGTCGCCGATCACCGCCACCACATCGCCGCGGCGCTTGAGTTCATTGACCACGGCGACCTTTTCCTGGGGCAGGCAGCCGGCATGCAGGTCGGTGACGCCGAGCTTGTCGGCCACCAGCCGGGCGGCGGCGGGATTGTCGCCCGTGACCATGCACAGGCGGCGGACGCCGAGTTCGCGCAGTTCGTCCAGGGCGGCGCGGGCGGCGGGACGGATCTTGTCGCGCATGCCGATCCAGCCCAGCACCTGGTCATTGCGGGCGACATAGACGACGCTCATGCCGCCGTGCTCGCCATCCTCGGGGGGGGCTTCGACGCCGTCGGTGCGGAGTCCGCATTCGCCCAGCCAGCTGGCGCGGCCGACCCGCAGGGTGTCGGCACCGGAACGGGCGCGCACCCCCTTGCCGGGCACCTCTTCGTACTCGTCGGGATCGCTCCAGGTGACGCCGGCCTGCTCGGCCAGACGGCGCAGGGCGGCCGCGGCGGGATGGTTGCTGTGGGCTTCGGCGGCGGTGGCGGCAGCCAGCAGGTTGGCCAGCTCGACGCCGGGGCCGGGATGCAACTTGACCACTTCGAGCACGCCCTCGGTCAGGGTGCCGGTCTTGTCGAAGACCACGGCGCGGATGCGGGCGGCCAGTTCGATCAGGGAGATGTCCTTGATCAGCAGGCCGAGGCGGGCGGCGGCGGAGAGGGCGGCAATCATCGCCGAGGGGGTGGCGATGATCAAGGCGCAGGGGCAAGAGATGACCAGCACGGCGATGACGCGGTTGAGGTCGCGGGTGAAAAACCACACCAAGGCGGCCAGGGTCAGCACGGTGGGGGTGTAGAAACCGACGTAGCGGTCGATCATGCGCATGATCGGCAGCCGGCTGCCCTCGGCGGCGACGATCAGGTCGCGGACCTTGCCCAGGGTGGTGTCGCGGCCGACGCGGTTGACCCGGATGTCCACCATTCCGGTGAGGTTCTGGGTGCCGGCGTAGACCTCGGCGCCGGCCGCCTTGTCGACCGGCAGCGATTCGCCGGTGATCGAGGCCTGATTGACGGTGGTGGCGCCGTTGGCGATGATGCCGTCGACGGGAAAATTCTCGCCCGGACGCAGGCGGCAGAGGTCGCCGACCCGCAGTTCAAGGGCATCCACCATTTCCTCGCTGCCATCGGCGCGCAGGCGCCGGGCCTGGCGCGGGGTCAGGCGGACCAGGGCTTCGATGGAGGCCTCGGCGCCGATGGCGGTGCGCTGCTCAATGGCGATGGTCAGCAGCATCAGAAAGGCGACCGTGCCGGCGGTGCGGAAATCGTGGATGGCGAACGAGGCCAGGATGGCCAGCGCCACCAGCTCGTTCATGTAAACCTTGCCGCGCAACAGGTCCTTGACGGCGGACCACAGGATCGGCAGGCCGAGGATGAGGGCGCCGGCAATGGCGCTGAGGTCGATCGCCAGGGCGTCAATGCGGCCGGCAAAGAACCAGTCGGCGACATAGGAGTTGAGCACCAGCAGGCCGCCGGCAATGGCAGTGCCGAAGCGCAGCATGGTCGAATGTTCGTGGCCGTGCCCCGTTTCGGCCGGACCGCAACAGGCGCAACCGGGCCCGTGATGGTGGTGGTGCCCGGCAGAGTCGTCATGGGCCGCGGCGGCCGACCAGCTTTCCGTGCGGGATGGCATCAGCATGTAGGTAAAGCCCCGGCTAAGTTCGAAAACACCTGGCAGAATCAACCTTAAAACATACTCCGCCGGAGGCCGGGGACAAGCCCGAGGGGAACCGGGGGACGCCGGTCCGTTCTGCTGGGGATTCCGTGGTGTGCGTGATTCGCCCCCCCCCGCCACTTTTTTAATCGAGTTGATTGTCCTAGGGCAGATTATCGTCCCGTAGGGACTGAATGAAAATAGGCAGGGGCTTCAGCCCCTGTTTCGGGAAATTAAAAGATGGCGTGCCGTAGGTACGCCGCGATTCGCCGCGTACCTGACGGCACGCGAAATGGGGGACGGGCAAAACAGGGGCTGAAGCCCCTGCCTATTCCCGCCCCGTCCCGCTGGGACGGGAAAACCGCACCTGCGGAACGAACCAACGCCCCCCTTTGAGCCCCTGTTGCCAATCCACGGCCCGCCGGAGTATGGTATGGTGAACGTGGCCGCCGCTTTTCACCCAACCCGGAGCACCCCCATGAAACCGATCTGGAAAAATGTTCTGGCCGCCGCTGCCCTGCTCGCCGTTGCCGGAGCCGCCGGCTGTGTTGTCCCCTGCCTGCAGCCGCTGTTCACGGACCAGGACGCCACGTTCGATCCGGCCCTGCTCGGAACCTGGGAAACCAACAAGGAAACCTTCACCTTCACCCGCCACCAGGACAAGAACGAATACCGCATTCTCGACCGCCAGGCCAGCGGTTCGCAGGCCACCCTGGCGGCTTGGACGGGCCGGATCGGCGGCAAAGACTACCTCTGCGCCACGTTGGATCCCGAGGCCATGCCGGAGTTGGGCCGCATGTTCCTGTTTCCCAACCACACGCTGGTGTTCCGCATTGAACAGACCGCGCCCGAACTCCGGCTGGTCGCGCTCAACTTGGAGGCCTGCAAGAAGTTGTTGCAGGGCAAGCCGGACGCCACCCCCCATGTCATGCTCAAGCCGACCGACGAAAAGGACGCCATTCCTGTCCTCACCGGCTCGACGGCGGAACTGCAGCGGTTCGTCCGGGAGTATGGGGATGCCGCCGGCCTGTTCCCGGCCAAGGAGGCCCTGACCTTCAAGCGCCCGGTGAAGGGAGGCGAATTGCAGCCATGAAATTCACCTGGGGCTCATCGTGGCAGAGGACTGGCCGGCCGGCTTGTCCCCGACATATTTCTGACTCCAGGTGCCCCTGACAGCCTCCTTGGCGCCCACTTCAAAAATGATGTCCGCCACGGGCGAAAGCTGCTTGTAAACCAGGCACCGAAAAACCTCGCCGCGCTCGGGCTTGCCATCACCGCCCGGGTTCCGCACCGCCATAGTCAACCCGGTTTCTTCATCTGGGGGGCCAAAACGGGCAATCACCTCGGGAACCGTACGAATATCTTTGATCAACCACAGGATGCGCCCTTCTTCCCGTTGAGTCACATGGGCAAACATGGAAGCCCGACGTGATTTCGGGGTGCTCCCTCCGCAGAAGGGGCAGTAGTAAACCATCATCTTCCCCCCCGTTCCGTGGACGATGTAATATTCGTTCATCTGTTCGTCCCAGCGGATAGCGTGCGCGGGCTCTTTTGAGGCGTTCTCCAGTATGCCGCATTTGCAGACCCGCCTCCCCAACAACCGCCAGATGTAGTCCCGGCAGCCCGCCTCTTGAATATCCCGCAGCAAGACGCCGCCGTAGAACCCCAATCCTGCCAGGGCAAGGAATCGGATTCGAACGTCGCTTTCCCAAAGAAACACCACCAGAAGGGCGGCAGCGCCGAGCATCGGCAGCAGAGGCCCCCGTCCAAACCGCCCCATGAGGTGCAGGGTATAAAGCACCTCTGCGCGGCCCCGCAGAAGGGCCCTGGCCATTCGCGAATCCTTATTCATCATTCCCCCGTGAAATCACGGCCTCCCTCCGCAATCAGCCCCGTCTCATCATGACAGCCCCTGCGGGAACAGCCGCTCCTGAATCTCGCCGATCCGGGCCAGGAAGCCCCCCTGGCCGGCAAAGAACGCCTCGTAGGCGCGGGCGGCGTTGGCGGTGATCCGCTGCCGCTCTTCGGGGCGGCTGAGGTAGTAGTCGAGCTTCTCCTCCAGGTCGGCGAGGTCCCACGCCACCGGCACATAGGTCTCGCCGGCCACGTGCAATTGGGGATAGGCATTGAGGTGCTCGACCGAGGGCTTGACCAGCAGGCAGCCGTGCATCACCGCCTCGAAATCCTTCGGGCAGATCTCGCCGTAACCGAACGGGGAAAAGGCGATCTTGCTCGCCGCCAGCTCCTGGTAGTAGCGCGCCACCGGCAGCCGGGCGGCGGTGGCGACCACGGCGTGGCGCGAGGCCAGCGCGTTCAGCCGCTCCGCCGCCTGGGCGCGGTGAAAACCGCACCAGCCGGAATAGGGGTTGAAACGGCAGGTGACATCCAGCGTGCGCGCCCCGCCCAGCCGGCAGCGGAATCCCTGGCGCCGGAAGGCGCGGAACAGGCTGCGCCACAGCATCCAGTTCCAAGAAGTCATGATCTTGCCAATCTGGTCCGGGGCCGGCCGGGACAGGAAGAGGTGGTCGTAATAGCCGTTGGCGGGGGTGGCGGACAGCTGAAAACGGTCGGCCAGATAGTCGGCCAGGATGTTGCCGCCCCTGAACGGCCTGGCGTATTGTGCGGCGTCCCGGAAGGTGAACGGCATCAGGAACAGGTCGACCAGCGGCAGAATGTCGAAGTGCGGCGACACGGCATTGTCGCTGATGTCGAAATAGACCAGTTTGAAGGGGCGGGAGCGGTCGATGGCCTGGAAAAACTCGCGGACGCTGGCCGGCAGCAAAATTTTCCCGTTCACCCGCAGCGGCATGCTGACCATGATGACATCGGCCGTGCTGGCGGCGATTCGCGCCTGTTTGTCGGCCAGATCATCGCTGATGTGTTCCTGGAAAACAACGCCGAAGTGGTCCGCCAACGCCTGACGCCAGGCATGGAAGGGATGGACCAGGCCGTGGGCGTTGCCGGTGGCGGACAGGATCAGCCAGCGGCTGCGGGCCCTGGGACACCCCCAGGCTGACTGTTTCGCCGCCACGCTTTCCAGAAGATTGGCCAGCACGGTGGCATTCATGCGCCGGGGCGCCCCAGCCCCAGCCAGCGCAGCAGCGGCCGCTTGACCATCCGGTAAAGCCGCCGCGGGGTGATGGCGGGCAGCAGGGCGAAGTTGGGAGTCATCAGCCAGGTGGCGTCCCGGATGTCCCCGTACTTGTCCTTGGCCAGCTCGAGGTTTTTCCTGGCCTCGGCGCTGTCCCGGGTGTTGTCCTGGCCGGCCACGGGCGGCTTGTTGATCGAGGAATAGGTCCGAGGGTGCTTCTGATGCACGCACAGGACGGCCCAGGTGGCGTCAATGACCGGCACTCGCAACGCCCCCGCCCGCCACAGGAACCAATTGTCCCAGCGGATCCGGCCCACGGCAAAGGGGGGAAAGTCCCACGCCACTCCGGTCCGGGGAATGACGAAATAATCAATCGCCCACGGCGGCTGCCGCACCCCGTTGCGGGCGACTTCCCGGCGCAACGCCTCCGCCCAGCCGGCGTCCGTGAAGTCCAGCAGCCCCTTGACCTCGATGTCCCAGCGCTGGCCGACCATCAGGTAGCGGGGGCCCTGCAGCCGGGCCACGGCCCGGACAAACTCCGGCAGCAGGAGAATGTCGGTGTTGACGAAACACAACCGGTCATGCCGGGCAACGGCCCGGGCTTGGGCAAAAACGTCGTCGATCCGCGGGGTGCCATGCTCGTTGCAGGCCACGGCGGGAATCTGCCGGACCCCCAGCTCCGCCGCCGCCCTGGCCACCCCCTCTTCGTCGCCGAACAGGATGACTTCGCATTCCGGATGCAGCCGGGTCCAGCTGGCAATGGCATTGCGCTGGATGGCGTCAAAGACGCCGACAAACGGCTTGGGAATGGTGAAAAGGGTGAGCATTGCGGTGACTTTAACGCCAGGACCGCCGATTGACAACCGGGTGGGCGGACGCACACGGCACCACGGACTGGCACGGACACCGCACAAGCGATCAGGGCGGAGCGTCCGTGCGTGTCCGTGAAATGTCCGTGTGCGTCCGTGCCGAATCGCACCCCGGCGTCATGGGCGGTCCGGCGGGACGCCGGGGCTCCGGCCGGCCGCCAGGTCGTGCTCATACCAGTTGGTCTTGCGGGTGGCAAGCATGATGGCGGCCAGCAGGACGAACAGGCCGGCCGTGCCGATGAGCAGCGAGTAGTCCTCCAGTTGGAGCACCACGTACAGGAACCCGTAGACGCCGCCCAGCGCCGCCGCGGTCAGGCAGCCGCGCCCGCCGCCGCGCAAGACGCCCGCGGCATAGATGCCGATGAGCAGGGACGAAGCCGCCGCCCCGGCGAGATAGGCCGCGCCAAAGCCAACAAACTCGGAAAGCGCCAACAGGATCAGGTAGAACAGGCAGAGTGCCGCCCCCACCAGGGTGTACTGGACGGGGTGGATGCGGACGCGCCCCAGGGTCTCAAACAGGAAGAAGCCGGCAAAGGCCAGCACAATGAACAGGATGGCGTACTTGAGGGCGCGTTCGACCGTGCGGTACTGGTCCACCAGGGTCAAAAGGCTGGCGCCGAACATGGAGGCGCGGATTTTGTCGGGCGAGGGGCCGCCGCCGAGGCTGGTCCATTTCTGCGGATAGCCACGGCCGTAGTAGGAGACGTTCCACTGGGCGCTGAAACCGCTGGCGTTCACCTCGCGCTGCCCCGGCAGGAAGGCGCCTTCAAAGCTGGGGTCGGGCCAGTCCGCCGCCAGCCGGACCTCGGTTTCCACGCCGGCCGGCGCGAAACTGATGAGCTTGCTGCCGTTGAAGGTCAGGTTGAATTGGAACGGAATGGCCGCGGACTTGGCGGCAGCGGGCAGCACGTCGCGCAGGCTGGCCATCACCCCCGTTTCAAAGCCCGGCAGCCGGCAGCCGGGCAGCAGCGGCAGCGTCCGGCCGGCCCAGTCCAGCGACAGGGCGCCCTCCACGCCGCGCAGGTCGGTGACGGCCAGGCAGAACACCGCGTCCTCCCACAAGATGCGCTCCGGCTCGACGCCCAAATCGTCAAACAGCGGCGGCTGGAACTCGCCGGAGACGGCCAGCTTGCCGCCGTACACCACCGCCTTGTAGATGCCGCGGTGGCGCTCCTGCGGCGCCAGGCGGGCATCCAGCTTGAGCTTGGCCGGCAGGAAATACGCCTGCGCCAGCGGATGCTCCACCGTCTCCACCTGGGTGGGCTTGCCGTTGACCATCTCCGTTCGCTGCACTTTGACCGCATACCGGTAGGGAACCACCAGCACGGGGCCGATGATCTCCTGGCCCCGGCCCCACGCTTCCGTGATGTTGGCCACGGCCGCGTCGCGCCGGTGTTGCCGCTCGCTCAACAAAAACCAGATTTTGCCGATGGGAATCAGCATGAGCAGGGTGAGCACCCCGATGACGAACAGCTTGAAGGTGGCGCCGGACAGGACGCTCCGCCCCTTGTCCAGCATCGTGGTTCCCGATGCCGGCGCGGAGGATGGAAGCGAAACGGGCGGCGGCAACGGCGGCGGAATGGGGGACGGGGTGGTGTTCATCGTGACTTTCCTTTGTGTTGAGGATTGGTTGGGCATCAGAACCGGAGAATTCCTGGTTTTTTATTTATCCTTCAATGCCAGGACGGTATGCCAATGATCATCCGCGGCGACGGCAGGCCGGTTTCCGCCGGGGTTTCCGGCGCCACCCGCGCCAGCGGCAGGCAGAGACGGCCGTCCATATACCGGCACTCAAAGCGGCTGAGGCCCGGATTGAAAACGAGTTGGGCCGTCTCCTTCCCTCGGCCCCAGGCCAACCCCAGCCGGCCGGACAACGGTTCAACGACCACCTTTTCGTGCTGCGGCTCAGACCATGTCCCATCCGCCTTGGCCACCTGCACCGCCACCTGCCAGACCGCGCCCTCCTTGCGCACGGTCCAGCGGAGACCGGGCAGCCAGACCGCCTGGTAGCAGCCGATGAAGTCATCCAGGCTTTTGGGTGCCGCGGCCGTGGCCTCCAGCAGACCGGCGGGCCGCTTGATCCGGAACATGAACTGCCGTTCGCCGCTGGTCGAATTGCCGCCCTCATACTGGGCGTTGCTGTCCTCAATGATGATGTAGGGTTCTTGGGTGGCGGCGTCCAGACCGATGGTCGTCCCCTTCATGCTGGAGGGCAGCAATCCCCATTCCAACCCGTTGGGACACACCGTGAATGGTATTTCCATCCCACGGCAGACGGAATAATACACCCCGTCGTGCTTGAACATCGGGATCAGGGTGCCGGGGCCCGGCACGATTTCCCGCGTCCGGTAGTGACGGTTCGGCAGTTGGTACCAGCCGATGAGATCGTCACGAGGGCCCGGCGCCGGCACGGCGGTGCCGCCGGTGCGGCACCCCGTCCCGGCCAGCAGCACCGCCGCCAGACACACGGTCCCACACAGACCGGCACGGACCAACACGGACGCCAGGATGACCACTGGTTGGGAACCCTTTTTCCAGGAAAGATACGCTAAAAAACTGACGCAGGACGCCATCACGTTGCCACCTCCATCCCCCGGGCAAGCCGGTGCGTTTGGGTCTTGCTTCCGGCCTCCAGGGCAGCCTGGGCACGCCGGGCCTGCTCCAGCACCTCCTCCAGCGCGGCCAGGTAGTCGTTGAAGCGGTCCAGCCCGGCTTCGGTGATAAACACCGTGGTGCGCGGCTTGACCCCGACAAAGGATTTTTTCACCCGGACCGCCCCGGCCTCCTCCAGCACGGCGAGGTGCCGGCTGAGATTGCCGTCGGTCAGCTTGCAGGCCGCCTTGAGGTCGTTAAAGGGCAGCCCCCCCGGCGCGGCACACAGGGCGGACATGATGGCCAAACGGTTCGGCTCGTGGAAGATCTTTTCCAGGGCATCGTAGGGCGCGGTGTTTTTTACTGGCATGGTGCGGCCTCCAGCCGGTTGCGGCTCACCCGGACGGGGTCAGGTTGCGGGCGCGGTTATGGTACAAAATCAAGCCGCCGACGGTCTCGCCGGCGAAAAAGACCAGCCCCATCGGCCAGGGATTGGTGAAGCCCAGCCCCGGCCAAAACAGACAGCCGGCGCCGGCGGCGAGATAGCCCAGGCCGACCAGGTAATTGCCCAGCGGCAGCGTGGTGCGGTACGGGACGTGCACCAGCCCGTAAACGCACATCCACAGCGGGAACAATTCATCGTACTGCTGCCGGAGCACACAGGCCAGGCTGAAGGCGGCGCCGACCGCCAGCGGCGGCAGGGCGTCCAGGGCGGGCCGGAGCTGGCGCGGATCACGAGCCACCTGCGGATCGCACCAGAACCAGTAGGCCATCGCCCCATAGTTCAGCAGCAGCCCGACGGCCAGCACGCATCCCCACCCGACCAAGTGGCCGGCAGGAGTGGCGGGCGGAAAGCGGGCGAGCACGACGGCCCCCGCCAGGGCGACCATGCCGCCGAGCAGACGGGCGGGTCCGGAATAGCCGCGGAACTGCCGTTTGTCGAGCACCGCCTCGCGCAGTTTTTGGACCTGGCGCAGAGCGTCATGGACATGGGCTGCGATCATGGTGTATCCTCCGTACGGCCTTGCCTACCCCCAATCTACACCAAACAAAGGACTTTGCAATACAAAGCAAAAAAACGCCCTCCCCGATACTCCCTTCGCTTTCTTCGTTCATCGTCAGCCCACAACATTGGGGCGACCCGCTGTCGCGCCTCCGTTTTTTGCGGAATGGCGCCTGGCACAGGCGCCGCTACAGCCGTCGCCGCAAGACTTGGGGAATGCTGATAGCCACGGCTGTGCCAGATGGCTTTGGGGCGGCGACGGCCTTGATGCCACCACGGGTCATGGACACCGGTAGCCGAAATCGAACCAGTTGTTATTCTCGTCCAGTTCCACCGTTTTGGCGCGGCTGTCGATGAGCAGGCCGAGGATTGGCCCGGGATTGGCCGCCGGCGCCTTCAGCCCGGTGATGGTGACGGTCTTTTCCTGGCCGGGCTGAAGCTTGCCGATGGTCTTGGACTTGTTACCCCTGGTCTTGCCGCCGGGCACGGGGGCCGCCGCCAGCGCGGAACAGTCCGCCCAGGCGTCGAGGGAACCCGCATCGCCGGCGACCTCGCCCGCGTTGGCCACGGTCACGTAGGCGGTAAAGGTCTTGCCGGCCGCCGGGGTCGCGAGGTTGAGCGACACCGACTTGACGGTGAAGTCCGGCCGGCCGGTGCGGTAGCTGAGCGTGGCCTGGTTGTTGGTCTCATCGGTTTCCGTGGTGGCGTTTTGGGCGTCAACAAAGGCGCGCAGGGTAAAGGTGCCCAAGGTGTTGGGTGCCGTCAAGGTCACCTTCACCGTCTTGCTTTGGCCGGGCTTGAGGGTGCTGATGGCGGCGGCCTTGTTGCCCTTTTCGCCGCCGGCCACCGCCGCCGGCTTGTCTGCCCACACCTGCAAAGTCCCGCCCTTGCCCGGCTTGGAGTCCAGGTTCGCCACCGTGACGGCAACCGTGATTTTCCCGCCCGCCGCTGGCAGTTCCGGAGTGATGACCAGATTCGTGACCACGAAGTCTGGCCCGACGGATACGGTGTGGATATTGGCCTGCAAATAGGGGTAACCGACATTTTCGGCGATCCCCCATACGGTACCCCAATCCCAACCGGCAAAAGTTGCCGCGTGTTTCATCTTCGCGGTGCCTACGCCGGTACCGCCCCCGGAGGTGGCTTGGTGTGTACTTGTGATATCCCAATACGATTGAGTCACACTGCCATAGTTGTCTCCCATCAAACCGCCGGCATTTTCCTGTGCAATTACGGCTCCTGTCGCGTAACACTGAGAAACGGTGCCGGTGGAAGCGTTTGCACCGAGCAGACCACCGCTGGCATATTCTTTTGCGGTCACTGTTCCGATCGCATAGCACTGGTTGATCGTGCCGTTGTTGAGCGCAACTAGCCCGCCGACATATGCAATGCCAACCGCTGTTCCGGTCGCGTAGCACTGGGCGACCGTGCCGTCGTTGTATCCAAGCAAACCGCCAACATTTGCATCCCCAGCCACGCTTCCGATCGCGTAACATTGGGTGACCATGCCGCTGTACTCATTGGTTCCGACTACCCCGCCGACCGACGAAGCTGTGGGATTGGCTATGTTGCCGGTTGCACAGCACCGGGTGACGGCACCAGTATTATACCCGACCACTCCGCCGACCGATTGATCACCGGTTACGATTCCGGTCGCGTAGCATTGGATGAGCGTGTTGCCGTTATTCCCAACCACTCCGCCGACAGACCAATAGCCGTTCACAGTTCCAGTTGCGTGACACCGGGTGACCGTGCCGCCGTTGTATCCGATTAGACCTCCGGTCCGTGTTCCTGCATTCACGGTTCCGGTCGCGTAACATTGGGTGATGGAGCCGTTGTTATTCCCGACCAATCCGCCGACAGACCAATAGCCATTCACGGCTCCAGTCGCGTAACATTGGATGACCGAGCCGCCGTTACATCCGATCAAAGCCCCGATATAGTCAGAACCGGTTACAGTTCCGGTGGCGTGGCACTTGGAGACCGTGCCGAAGCTATTCCCAATCAAGGCCCCAACATACTCAGCACCAGCCACCTCAACCCCTTCCACCCCGAGGTTGCGAAGTTCGCCGCCCCCGCCCAGCGTGCCAAACAAGCCGGCATTGTCTTCAATCGTGAGGTTGATTGTCAGGTTACGGATGACATGGCCATTGCCGTCGAACACGCCGATGAACGGCGCGGTTGTTGTCCCCACCGGCACGAAACCAGCGCCGTCATGCCAAGTGGCGGTCTCCGACGCATCCAAGTCTTGGGTCAGCCAGTAGCGGCCGTCGCGGGTGTAAGACGGATCGTTGCCGATCTTCTGCAGTTCTTCGATGGTCGAAATACCGCGGGCTGTGCGAAAAATCGCCCGGACACTTTTGTTGATGTCCAAAGTCACCGTGGTCGATGCAGCAGCCGGGTCGGCGATGCCGCACCCTTCCCAGCGCACGAACTCGGCAATGCTATCGGCTATTGCCGTCACCGTAATTGTCTTTCCCTCCGGATTGCTCTGAGATTTCACTGTGCCCGGCCCGGTTCCGAGAACCTGGACGTGGAACGGCGGCGGATCCCACCGCAGGTAAGGATAACTGCCCCCGTCCGCGACGATCCCCCACACGCCCCAGTCCCAGCCGGCAAAGGTGGTCGCCTGCTTCATACTCGCCGTGGCCATGCCGGTGCCGTCGCCGGAGGAGGTGGCCAGTCCGGTAGCCTCAATATCCCAGTACGCTTGACTTATGGCATTGTCGAAACTGTATCCCACCAGGCCGCCGACACCCCAAGAACCGGTCACAATGCTGGTTGCGTAACATTGGGTGATCGTGCTGTAGTTGCTATTTCCAACCAATCCGCCGACACAGTCAGAGCCAGTTATGGTTCCGGCTGCGTAGCATTGAGTAATTATGCCGTGGTTGTTTTCTCCGACCAGCCCGCCGACATCCACCAAACCGTTCACGGTCCCGGTTGCGTAGGACTGGGTGATTGCACCGTTGTTTTCCCCCACCAAGCCTCCGGCCGCCACCTCACCATTCACGGTTCCGGCCGCGCAGCACTGGTTGACCATGCCGTCGTTGTGCCCGATTAAGGCTCCGACATACTTAACGCCAGTCACCACGTCATTCTCCAAAGCGAGATTGCAGAGTTTGCCGCCTTTACCCACGGTGCCAAACAGGCCGACAAGCTCTTCTTGCGGTCGGTTGATGGTCAAGTTGCGGATGACATGGCCGTTGCCGTCAAACACGCCGGTGAATGGTGTTTCTGTCGTCCCGATGGGCGCGAAACCGGCACCGTTATTCCAGGTTGCGGTCTCCGCCGCGTCAAAATCTTGCGTCAGCCAGTAATGGCCGTTGGATGGGTAGGCTGGGTCATTGCCAATTTTTTGAAGTTCCGTGATGTTTGAAATGCCGCGGGCCGTATTGAACACCGCCCGGATGCTCTTGTGACTGTCTAAAATCACCATGGTTGAGGAGGCCGTGAGATCAGCAATTCCATTACCTTCCCAGCGTATGAATTCGGCGTTGTCATTGGCGATCGCCGTTACGGTCAACGTCGTTCCATCCAAACCGCCCTCGAAAACCACGGTGCCTGGTCCGGTAGTGAGAATCTGGACACGGAATGGCGGCGGATTCCACCGCAGATAGGGATAACTGCCCCCGTCTGCGACGATCCCCCACACGCTCCAGTCCCAACCGGCAAAGGTGGCCGCCTGTTTCATGCCTGCCGTATCCACACCGGTGCCGCCTCCGAAGGAGGTGGTCTGACCGGTGGTTTCAAGATCCCAATACGACTGGCTCACGGTGCCGGCGTAGCCTTCGCCAATCAGGCCCCCAGCAACATCAGATGCGGTCACGGTTCCAGTTGCATAGCATTCGGCGACAATGCCTTTGTTAAAGCCGACCAGCCCGCCGGCAGACCCATACCAAATTTCAAACGTCATTATGTTGTCAGAACTAGTCGCGATGCTTGTCGAGCGACATTGGGTAAGCAAGTTGTTTTCTACCGTCACCCCGCGGCCAATGTCAGAGCCAGTCACGGCCGCGGTTGCGTAGCATTGGGTGATCGTACCGCCGTTGTATCCGATCCCCCCGCCAACCGCTTCGACGCCGTTCACGATTCCGGCCACGTAACATGTGGTGATCGTGCCGTAGTTTTCTCCGACCAGCCCCCCGACAGCCCATGAACCGGCCATTTTAGCACCTTCGATGCCAAGGTTGCGGAGTTCGCTGTAGAGGCCCAAGACACCAAACAGGCCGACAGTGGATTTCTGTGGACGGTTGATCGTCAGGTTGCGGATGACGTGTCCATTGCCGTCGAACACGCCGGCGAACGGTACACTTTCCGTGCCGATCGGCGTGAAGCCGGCGCCGTTGTTCCACTCTTTTGTCGCCGTGGCGTCGATGTCGTTGGACAGCGTGTAATAGTGCCCCGCGCTATCGGCTGCCATGTTGGACATCCAGGCGAGGTGGCCGAGTTCGGAGATCCGGTAGGGGTCGGTTTCAGTGCCCGTGCCGCCGGGCACGACGGCGACGTCCGGCGGTTGTCCCCAGCCGCACAGCCCCAGTCCGAAACACACCCAAACCGCCAGCCGCAAACCATGCCTGTTCATGCGTCACTCCCCTGGCGACCCCAACGGCCGCTCCTTCTCCTGACCCTAACCAGTTCTACCGTACCCCGTCAACCAAGCTTCACCAATTGGATCTTAAACCGGAGGGGCGCTTCCGCCACAAGCTGTTCTGGTAAAATGCAAATCAGAGATGAATGCTTGTGGCGGAAGCGCCCCTCCGTGTTAAGGCACAAAAAGGTTTGACGGAGGGTTTGGGAACCACCTTTCCTCAAAAGGGGGTTCCCAACCAACATAAATGTCATCCACCCGACTCCCCCGGCTGCTTGCCGCAGCGGCTTCGGCGGCTATAGTTTCCTGCTTCGTGCCGGGCCGGAATCCGCACCCCATTTTTCACACCTCCGGCCGCACCCTCCTCTTCTCCCCCATGGCTGCCTCCGAATTCATCCGCAATTTCGCGATCATTGCCCACATCGACCACGGTAAGTCCACCCTGGCCGACCGGCTGCTCCTGCACACCCACACCATCGAGGAACGCAAGTTCCAGGATCAGGTGCTGGACGCCATGGATCTGGAACGTGAGCGCGGCATCACCATCAAGTCCCACCCGGTGCGCATGGAATACACGGCCCAGGACGGGCAGGTGTACCAGCTCAACCTGATCGACACTCCCGGACACGTGGATTTTGCCTACGAGGTCAGCCGCAGCCTGGCCGCCTGTGACGGCGGGCTGCTGGTCATTGACGCCGTGCAGGGGGTGCAGGCCCAGACCGTGGCCAACTTCACCCTGGCCGTGCGCCAGAAGCTGGCCATCATCCCGCTGATCAACAAGATCGACCTGCCGGCCGCCGACATCGACATGTGCACCGAGCAGATGGAGGAGATCCTCACCATCCCGGCCGACGAGGCGCTGCTGGTCAGCGCCAAGATGGACATCGGCATCAACGACCTGCTGGAGGCGGTGGTCAAGCGCATTCCACCGCCCAAGGTGCCGGGGGACGGCATCCTCCGCGCCCTGGTCTTCGATTCGGTCTACGACACTTACCGCGGCGTGGTCAGCTACATCCGCGTGGTCAGCGGCATCGTCAAAAAGGGCGACAAGGTCAAGCTGCTCAGCAACAGCCAAGAAACCGAAGTCAAGGACTTGGGCTTTTTCCATCCGGCCATGACCGCCGCCGAAACCCTCGGCCCCGGCGAAGTCGGCTTCATTGTCACCACCATCCGCAGCCCCGCCGACATCCTCATCGGCGACACCCTCACCACTGCCCAGGGCTCCTGCCCTGAGCCGTTGCCCGGCTTTCAAAAGATCCATCCGATGGTGTTCAGCGGCATTTATCCGTGCGACACCCGCGACTACGAGCAGCTCAAATACAGCCTGGCCAAGTTCCAGCTCAACGATTCGGCCCTGCAGGTGCAGCCGGAGAACTCGCCGGCCCTGGGCGCCGGTTTCCGCTGCGGTTTCCTCGGCCTGCTGCACATGGAGATCGTCCAGGAGCGGCTGCACCGCGAATACGACATGGAAGTGATCATGACCTATCCGAGCGTGGTCTACCATGTCTACCTGACCGACGGCAAAATGGTCGAGATCGACAATCCCATGCACCTGCCCGATCCGACCATGATCGACCACATCGAGGAACCGATCATCACCGCCAAGATCATCTCCCCCAGCCAATACTTGGGCGCCATCCTCAACATGGTCAAGGAGAAGCGCGGCGAGGACATTGAGACCGCCACCGTGGACCATCTCCACATCATGATCACCACCAAGCTGCCCCTGCATGAGATCGTGGTGGACTTTTACGACCGCCTCAAGACCATCACCCGCGGCTACGGCAGCATGGACTACGAACCGTCCGGCTACCGGGCCGGGCCGCTGGTCAAACTGGAGATGCTGGTCAACGGCGACCCCATTGACGCCTTCTCCTGCATCGTCCACCGCGAGTGCGCCGAATTCCGCGGCCGCCGGCTGGCCGAACGGCTGCGCGAGGTCATTCCGCAGCACATGTTCCAGATTGCCATCCAGGCCGCCATCGGCGGCAAAGTGGTCGCCCGCGAAACGGTGCGCGCCATGCGCAAGGACGTGCTGTCCAAGTGCTATGGCGGCGACGTCACGCGCAAGCGCAAGCTGCTGGAAAAGCAGAAGGAAGGCAAGAAGAAGATGAAGGAGTTCGGGAACGTCACCATCCCGCAGTCGGCCTTCGTCGAGATCCTGAAGACCAAGCAGGAATAACTTTGGCGGCCGCGGCCGCCAAAGTTATTTGGCGTATTCCACCGAGCGGGTCTCGCGGACCACGGTGACCTTGATCTGGCCGGGGTAGCGCATTTCCTTCTCGATGCTGCCGGCGATGTCGCGGGCCAGCGCGGCGCTGCGGTTCTCGTCCAGCTTGGCGGGCTCCACGATGATGCGGAGTTCGCGGCCGGCCTGGACGGCGTAGCAGCCTTCGACGCCGGGGAAGCGGCGGCCGATCTCCTCGAGCTGCTCCAGGCGCTTGAGATAGAGCTCGGTGGTCTCGCAGCGGGCGCCGGGACGCGAGGCGCTGAGCTTGTCGCAGATGATGGCCAGAATGCCCAGCGGGGTGTGGCACTCCTGTTCCTCGTGATGGCAGGCCACGGCGTTGATGACCTCGTCATCCTCGCCATGGCGCTTGAGCAGGTCGGCGCCGATGGTGGCATGGGAGCCTTCGACCTCGTGGTCAACCGCCTTGCCCAGGTCGTGGAACAGCCCGGCGCGCCGGGCCTTGCGCTCATCCAAGCCGAGCTGGGCGGCAATGTCGCCCATCATGTACGCCACTTCCTCGCTGTGGGCGAGGACGTTCTGCGAATAGCTGAAGCGGTACTTGAGGCGGCCCAGCAGCTTGACCAGGCCGGGCTTGACCCCGGTGAGGCCCAGCCGGTCCACGGCCTCCTGACCGGCCTTGATCATTTCCGCCTCGATCTCGCGGGTGACCTTTTCCACCATCTCCTCAACCCGGGTCGGGTGGATGCGGCCGTCGGCGATCAGCCGTTCCATGGTGACGCGGGCGATCTCGCGGCGGACCGGATCAAAGCAGGAGATGACCACCGCCTCGGGGGTGTCGTCGATCAGCACGCTGACCCCGGTGGCGGCCTCGATGGCCCGGATGTTGCGCCCTTCCCGGCCGATGATGCGCCCCTTCATCTCGTCGCTGGGCAGCGGGATGGTGGAGGTGGTGCGTTCGTAGGCGCAGTCGCCGGCATAGCGTTCCATGGCGGAGATCATCACCTCGCGGCCTTCGCGCTCCAGTTGCTGGCGCCCGTCCTCCTGGGAGCGGCGGACCATGGCACCGCGCTCGCCTTCCAATTCATGCTCCAGCGCGTCCAGCATCTGCCGTTTGGCATCCTCCTTGGACAGGCCGGCGATCCGCTCCAATTCCTCGAGCTGCTTGGCACGCAGCTGGGCGGCATTGTCCGCCTCCTGCCGCAGCTGTTCCTCCTGGACGCGCAGCCGCTGCTCGCGCTTGTCCAGGTCGGCGCCCCGGTTGTCAAGCAGGTCCGCCTTGCGCTCCAGGATGCCCTCGCGTGAGGCGATGCGTTCCTCCAGCTTTTGGATTTCGCCCCGGCGTTCGCGGGTGTCGTGTTCGAAGGCGTCCTTGGCCTTGATCATCTCCTCCTTGGCCCCCAGCCGGGCTTCCTTGATGATGGTCTCGGCATCGCGCTTGGCCTTGTCGGTGATGTCCCCGGCATCCCGCAACGCCTTGCGGTCGGACAGGGTTTTGATCGTGTAACCGGCAATGAAGCAGACCACGGCGATGACAATCTGGGGGATCACCACCTCAATGAACTTCTGCACCGTTTCCAGAGCGGCGGCAGAATCGACAGCGGCCAGCGGAAGCCAGGAAAGAAACAGCTGTGACATCATGGAGCAAACCTCAGGGTTGAACAGTGGCAACAACACTACGGGAAGGGGGCGAACGGCGGCCGCCGGCGGCGGCGGAACAACAGACCAGGCCATCTTCGGTGGCCAGCCAGTCCATCGGCTGGTCATGGGCGACGGCGGGAACCCGGGGAACCACCTGCCAGGAAAAGGCGACGCCCACCCGCGGCCCGCGGGCGCCGGCCAGCAGCCGGTCATAATAGCCGCCCCCCCGGCCCAGACGCCGGCCGGCCGGGTCAAAGGCCAGTCCGGGAATGAGCCACACCAAGGCGGCATCGCACCGTTCCGCGGCGGTGAGGGCGGGCGCCTCCGGCAACGGCTCGAGAATGCCGAACCGTCCCGGCCGGGTCTCTCCGGCCGGGGCCATTTCATAGCCGCCGGCGGCCTGGCCGCGGGGCAGCACCAGCGGCTTGCCGAGGGCGGTGCAGGCGCTGGCCAGCGGTTC
>JBAZJM010000012.1:0-31721 GCA_041651315.1 Lentisphaeria bacterium
CCCTGCCTATTTTCATTCAGTCCCTCCGGGACGAATTGGACAGATAATGTCAAGCGTTACAGGTACTAGGGCCGGAAAACGGACAACTCAAGACCGGGGATGCAGCGGTAATGCTTGTCGTTGCCGGTGTGAATGGCTATTGAATGTTCAATCGCGGTGGCGGCGATGAGGGCATCGGCCAGATCCAAGCCGAAGGTGAGCACATATTCTTCCATGTAGAGCGTCGCCCGCCGGGAAATGCTTTCGGTCACGGGCAAGAACTTAAATTCCATGTCGTGAAGAAAATTCCGGATGGCCGACAACTCGCGCTTGTCACGCGCGCCTTTGAGCAGTTCCATGTAGGAGACCGCCGAGAGCGACAGGTCGCCCGGCGAGTTGAGCGCCGCCGCCGCTTTGAGGTTGCCGCGCAGAACCCAAATGAGCACATCCGTGTCGACCAGCATCAAAAGCGTCCCTTTCGCAGCCCCCGCACATAGGCGTTGACGTCGGCCAGGTCCGCGCGATCCGCCCACATGCCGAAGGCGGGGTGTTCGCGGACCGAGTGCTGAACGGACGTCTGCTCACAGGGAATGATGACCGCCGTCTTCCGGCCCCGGTAGGTCAGGGTCACCCGCTCACGGCGGTTCAGCGCCGCCAATACGCCCTTCATATTTCGTCTCAGGTCCAGCACGGTTGCATTCATGTCAGGTCTCCATAGTGTTCACTCCATAGTGTACACTAAAAACGGCGAAACAACAACCAAAGTGGCCGAATCCGCGTAACCGGTCACTGGCTGGGGGGGGCTGGGGATTGACCGAGCCCGGAACAACGTGACGGGTAAAAACAAACCGCCTTTGACCGGTCACTCACGCTCCCTGCGGTCGCTACGTTCCCGGCTCGGAAAAACCGGTTCCCGATTACCCCCCCCCCATTCAGTGCCCCCTTACTAATCCGCAACCACGGATTCAAAACTACACCGGGTGCTCATCGTCGAAATGGGCGACGGGGCCGAGCGGTTCCCGGCAGCCGGCAGCGGCATATTGGAGCAGGTTGAGCAGCAGGCGGTCCGCCGCCGGGTGCGTCCCGACCTGGTCCAGGAGGTTGAAGGCGTTGAGGATGAAACGGCCGGCGCCCAGCCGGTATTCGCCGAGCATGATGCCGGCGGCATACCCGCCCGGGGTGCAATAGCCGGTGGCAAAAGCGGCCGCCAAAGCCGTGTCCGGCGGCGTGGCGCCTTCCAAAAACGTATGGGAAATGACCGGGCCGTAATACTCCCAGTCCATGACGCCCCCGGCCTGCAGTCCGGCGAACACGGGATGCGTTTTGGCGACGCATTCCTTGTGGTAAAGCCAGTCGCCCAGGCGACGCCAGTTCCCCTTGGCGGGCAACGGCAGCCAGCGCTGCGAACTCCGCGTGGCGGCCAGGGCGGTGTCCTCCTGGACCAGGTGGCCGGCGCGGTCGTACAGCCGCAACCGGCTGAGGCTCGGCCCGTTGACATGTCCCAGGAACTCCACCGTGATCCGTCCCTGGTCGGGTCGCACCGTGACCGTGCGGACCACCGCCCGGCGCGGGCCGCCGGCTTCGCGGATGATGTCAACTTGCGGCAACACGGTTTCGCCGTTGACCACCACGTCGAACACCCGCTGCCCCGGCGCGTTGAAATAGCCTTCGCAAAGCCCCAGTTCCAGGGTGTACTCGGCCGCCGGCAGCCCGGTCAGCGCATAGTGGATCCGCCCCCAGAATTCGTGGGAAAAGACTTCCCAGTCCTCGGGCGGTGCATTGGCGACCTCGAAATGGCGGATGGCGATCTGGCAGTTGCCGTCATTCGCGGCCTCGCCGGTCCGTTTCAGGCGCCCCGCGTTCACCACCGCGGTTGGGGCGATAAACACCTTGGGCGACAGGAAGATGGCCGTGTCGCCGCGGGCCAGGCGCCGAAGCAGCGCCCGCCAGCCCGCCGCATCGTCATTGACCTCCGGATCGGCGCCGACCAGGACGACCTGCCGCCAGTCCGGGTCGGCCGCCGCGGCATCCAGGGCGGTGGTGGCGACGCCGTGCCGCGCCAGCCACCCGGCCACTTCCGGCGCCACGCCCCACAAGGCCACCGGCGCGTCCAACGTCATCGCGGCGGGCGGGACCGCCAAATGAAAGCGGAGCCGGCCGCCGGCCGGGGCGCCGCCGCGGTCCAGGGTGGCGGCAAAGGTATAAGCGCCGGGCGGCGCGTCCAGCACCACGTCGCCGTCAAAGACCGGAACCGCCAGCGGCCCGTCGCCGCCGGGCGGGGGTGGCGGCACAACAACCATCCGCTTTTCTTCCCAGATCACGCCGCCGGGGCCGTGGACGCGGAGAGTGGCCGGGTACTCGCCGGGCGGCAGCACATCCTCGGTGGCCAGGACCGCCTCCAAGTGACAGGGCCGTCCCGCGTAAACGTGCGACGGCGCGGCAAACAGGCACCAGCGCAGCGGCGCCCAGCCGTCGGCCAGCGCTTCGGCGACGCCGGGTTTCCACTCGCGCCAAAAGGTCCACGCGCCTTCGCCGGTAATGCCGTGGTCAAGCATGCCGGTGAGGTTGAACCCGCAGAGCTGGGGGTTGGCCCGTACCAGGTCGAAACCAAGCAGGCGCTGGCGGCTGTGCAGCCGCTCGCTGTCCACCAGCATGTCCTCGGGAAAGGGATAGACCCCGTCAAACCCCCAGTTCCGCCAGTCTGCCTCCAGCTTGGCGGTCATTTCGCGGAACAACGTGGCATCGGCCAGGTCGGGCCGGGTCTGGCGCTGCTCAAAATGACGCGTGCCGCGGATGACGTTCAACAGGCTGCCAGTGCCGTACTCGGACAGGAACACGGGCTTGGAATCCCGGCCCAGATTGCGGATGAAATCAAACGTGGCCGGCGGATGGGGGGTGACGGGATAGACATGGGCGTCGCCAGAGCGGTCAAAATAGCCGCCGTGATTGGCGTCGGTGGCATTGGCGGCGCCGACGGCATCCGCCGCCTCAATCCCCCATTCATAGTCCCATTGCCGGTGGCCGGGATTGCTGAGCGAACCGATTTCGGGATGATTGTCCCAGCGGCCGCTGGAAAGCAGCACCAGGCGGCTGTCATCCAGGTCGCGCAACCCGGGCAGTGCGGCCACCGCATGCCGGAACACCGGGCCGTCGGGAGTCTCATTCAGCAACCCCCAGACGGTGATGCAAGGGTGGTTGCGGTCGCGCAGGATCATCTCCCGCACCGAGAGGTCGTAACGGCGGGCCATCTCCGGCGAATCGGCCAGTTCCCAGCCGGCCTGACATTCCTCGTACACCATCAACCCGATCTCATCGCAGCAGTCGAGCTGTTCGGGAAAGGCCATGCCCGCAATGAAGCGGACCATGTTGTACCCCGACACCTTGGCCATCAGCAGGTCGCGCCGCATCAGGTCGGGATCCATGGGCACCTGCTGGCCGATGGGGAAATGATTGCAGGTATGGGTGGAGCGCAGGAAGAGGCGCCGGCCGTTGAGCCGGAAATACCCGCGCTCCACGCGCAGTTCGCGGAAGCCGCACCGGCAGGCCTGCTCATGGACGCCGGCGCGTCGCGTTTCCAGGCTGGCGCGCACGGTGTACAGGTTGGGACTGTCCAGATCCCACAACCGCACTTGGGCGAGAGTCAGATCCAACGTGTGGACGCTGTCGCCGGGCGCACAGGCCAGGGTGGTTTCCACTACGGCCACCGTCTCGCCCGCCGCCGCCAGCCCCGCCGTGGCAGCCAGCCGGCCGCGAACGGTCCGCGGGGTGTCGTTGCGCACCGTGACCTCAACCCGGATCCGGCCGGTCGCCGCATCTGGCTGGGCATGCAGCCCGATGATCCGCACCGCCGGCAGGACCTGCACCTCGACCGGACCAAGAATGCCGCCAAAATTATAGGAGCGCCCGGGAGCATAGTTGCGCACCGTCTTGTGCCGGTGGGGGATTTCCACCAGGCGGATGCCGTCGGGCGGGGGGTCATCGGCGTCACTGGGGTTGAGCACGCGCACCGCCAGCAGGTTTTCCCCTGCCGCGGTCACCGCGCCGGTAATATCGAGAGTAAAGGGCGTTTCGCCGCCCTCGTGCCCGCCGACCGGCCGGCCGTTGACCCAGACCTCCGCCAAGTAATCAACGGCCCCGAAAGTCAGCAACACCCGCTCCCGCCCGGCGGCCGTCGGCCGCACAGTAAAGGTTGTCCAGTACCACGCCATGCCGAAGCGGTCGGGAAAGACCTGTTGGATCACCCCCGGCACGGTTGCCGGCTGCGCCTCCGGGCGAACCGCCGCAAACCAGGCGTCCCGCCGGCCGGCATTGGCCGGGTCCAGGGCGATTTTCCAAGGTCCATTGAGAAGCGTCATGGGCCCAACCTCGCGATCACGGTTTGTGCTTTTTTACACATGCTTTTCTGCCGGGCAAGAAAATTACCTTGTTTAACCCTAACATATTATCGGCTATTGCCCAGTTGTCCCACGTATTAATTTTTCACAAAAATGTGTGATTTTTCATATTACCCCCGACGTAAGAGGTCACTGAATGGGGGGTAATCGGGAACCGGTTTTTCCGAGCCGGGAACGTAGCGACCGCAGGGAGCGTGAGTGACCGGTCAACAACGGCATGTTTTAATCCTGACCAATATTTGCATTTCCGTGCCTCTGCCCGTGCCTTCGCCCGAACACCCGCGTAAAACAAGGATGCCCATGGACTGCTTCGACCACGAAAGAGGAGGTGGCAGTTCGGGCACGGGCAAAGGCACGGGCACGGAATAAATTATGACATCCCATGGGACGGCTATGTTTATTTGACCCGTCACGTTGTTCCGGGCTCGGTCAATCCCCAGCCCCCCCATCAGTGACCAGTTACCCCCCGACCCTGGCCGCGCTTGTCTCCCGCCCCAATCCGAACTACGTTTTCCCGCCAATCCCCAAGGCGTTGAAAAACCGTCCCACCGAAAGCGTGCCATGAAGCACCAACCAGCCGTTGCCGCGTGCGCCGGACTGGTGGTGCTGCTGCTGGCAGGATGCGGCACCACGGTTCAGGAGGCGATGCGCTGCGAGCCGCCGGAACTGACGCGGTTTCTGCCGCACCACCAGCTGCTGGTCCGGCAACCGCCGGACTTCCCGTTCCATTACCTGTGGCAAACCCAGGGGGTCTATCGGCGGCACTATGGCTACATCTACGTGGCCCCTGTCAACACGAATTTCCTGCAAAAGGGGCAATGGTGGACCCCCGACAGTCCGGAAGAGGCCCGGCGCATGCGGGACAACCTGGCGTTCCTGGGTGACTACATGCGCCGCAGTTTCGTCACGGAATTGCGCCAGGCCGAGGCGCGGGGCGGCTTCCGGGTGGTGAACGGGCCGGGGTCGCGAACGGTGACCCTGGAACTGGCCCTGACCCAGGCGGTGCCGACCGAGGCGGAACTGAACTTCGTGGGTACCGCGGCCAACCTGCTGCTGCCCGGGGTCAGCCTGCTGACCCGCATCATCGCGACCGGCACGGTTTCCATGGAAGCCCGGATCGTCGATTCCCGGACCCGCCGGCTGCTGTTCATGGCGGCCGACCGCGAAAACGACCCCGCCGCGTTGCTGGCCCTGACCGCCTACAGCTACTACGGATCAACGGAATACAACATTGACAACTGGGCGAAACAACTGGCGGCCCTGAGCGTGTCGCGCCGGGTTGGCGAGGTCAAACACGACGCCCCCCTCCACTGGATCGCCTACTGACGGCAACCAGGCAACGGCGTCACGGGAGAAAATCCATGCCGGACACACGTACAGACGGCCAGCCGGGACGGTTGCGGCCGCTCCTGCTGATGCGGGCCGGAAATCTGCTGGTGCTGGGCGTGCTGGCCCTGTGGTTCCTGGTCTGGCCGGGACTGCGGCTGGCGTGGGATCTGACGGATCCGGCCCTGCGCCTGCCCAATGGGAACAACCCGCGCGCCGCCTGGCGCGTGCACCGGGCGCTGGCGCCGCGCCTGGCGACATGGGCCAATGCACGCGTGGACACCCAGGCCGGCGCCGCGGTGCCGGACCTGCTCGACGTCCCCGTCACCGAGTGGCCGATGTTCACCTGCGTGTTCTATTTGGGCGCCACCGCCGCGCTGCAGGCCGAATGGGACCGGCATCCCCGGGGCCCCGCCCCCCGCGAGTACGCCCGGGACGCCATCGCCGCCTGCCTCCGGCTGATCACCGACCCGGCCACCCACACCTGGGTCAGGATGCACTGGGGCGACGATTACCTGCACCGGGAGAACGTCTTTTTCCGGGGCATGCTCATCCAAGGGCTGACCGACTATGAGAGGGTCACCGGCGACCGCCGTCACCACGACCTGCTGCGGGACCAGGTGGAGACCTTGGCGAGGGCGCTGGACGCCGCGCCCCACGGCCTGCTCCACGACTATCCCGGCGAATGCTATCCCCTGGACGTGCTGGCGGCGGTCTGGTGCATCCGCCGGGCGGACCCGCTGCTGGGCACCGATCACCGCGCCTTCGCGGCGCGCGAGTGGCGGGCGTTTTCCGGGGCGCGCCTGGACGCCTGCGGCCTGCTGGCCTATGAGGCCGACGTCGCCTCCGGCCGCAGCGACAGCCCGTCGCGCGGCATCGGCAATTCCTACGCCCTGCTCTACGCCCCCGACCTCTATCCCGAACGCGCCGCCGAGTGGTACGCCCTGTACACCCGCCATTTCTGGCAGGAACGCATCGGCGCCGCGGGCTACCGCGAATATCCCAAGGACATGACGGACAAGGAATGGCTGGTGGTTCCGGACTCGGGGCCGGTGGTGTGGGGCTTCAGCCCCGCCGGAAACGCCTATGCAGTGGGGGCGGCGCGGGCCAACGGGCGCTTTGACCAGGCGTGGCCGCTCTCCGCCCAGGTGCTGGCGGCGGCGTGGCCGCTGCCCAACGGCCGGTGGCTGGGCGCCCGCATCCTGTCGGCGGCCGCCCGCGGCCACGCGCCGTACCTGGGTGAGGCCAACCTGCTGTTCCTGTTCACCCGCCAGCCGGTGGCGGGGCTGCCGGCGGTGACCGGCGGCCGGCTGCCGCCGATCATCGCCGTGGCGTTCCTGTTTTATCTGGGGCTGGGCGGGTTGTTCCTGTGGCTGATCGGCCGCCAGTGGCGGCGTTTGGGGCGGGCGGACGGCGCGGCGGCGGCCCGGATTCCCCGGGGCACGGTCCAGTTCACCCTGTGGCTGACCCTCTATGCGGCGGTGCCGGCGGTGCTGGCGTGGAAGGGGCTGCTGGCGGCGTTCGCCGTCCTGCTGGCCGCCCAGTTCCTGCCGCGCCCCGGTCGGCCGGACCGCGCGCCAGCCGCGTTGGGAACCCAAGAGACCTAAAGGCCAGCGCCCCTCTTCCCTTGACGGTGTCTCTTGGGTCCTTTGGGTCTTTTAGGTCCCTGGCGCACCGGCCATCTTTTTGCTAATTAATTATACAACAATTAAATATGGTTTATTTCTCCGGGCCTTTGTGCCTCCGTGAGAGAATGATTTTGAAGTAAAAATCAGATCAAAGCCCAATCGCCCCCCGCAACACCCGGGCCATGATCTCGTAGCCGCGGGCATTGGGATGGATGCCGTCCGGCGACAGCTCATAAATCAGCGTCCGGCCGTCCGCCTGGCACAATTTCGCGTGGTAATCGACATAGGTCAGGCCGTGTTCCGCGCACAGCCCCTGCAGGAACCGGTTGAGCCGGGCGGTCAGCTCCCACCAGAGCCTCTTGTCAAAGGGCGGGGCGATGTCCGAGGGCAGCACGGAGCACAGGGCCAGCCTGACCCCCGCCTGTTGGCACTTTTCCACGATGGCCGCGAAGTTGGCCTGGATGCCGGCCAGGACGGCTTCCGTATCGGCGCCCGTGGTGCGCCACCACGGGTCACAGTGGGTGGCGAAAAAGTCGTTGGTCCCCGCCATCAGCACCACCAGCTTGGGCCGCAGCTGAATGACGTCGGCGTCGAACCGCCTGAGGATGTATTCCGTGGTGTCCCCGCCGATCCCCCGGTTCACCAGGCACTTGGCGACACCGAAATAGGCGTTCAAATCCCAATAATGGGTGATGGAGTCGCCGCCGAACAAAATGTCCGGGCGCCGGCCCAGGTAGAGGAGCTGTTCGTTCAAAAAGTCGAACTCGATCCGCCGGCTGTCCGCCGCCACTGCCTTGCCAAAAAGGCCGGGTCTGATCTGATCCATCATGCCCCCCGAACTGAAAATTAATGCGCATATATGCCCGCTGGAGCCACATAAATATAGAAAACGCACGTCGATCCCTTACGAAAAGAAATCAAACGCGCGCTTGAGGGGAACGGGGCTAGCCCTTGCCGAGATCACTTTGGATAAGGTCATTTACAGACTTCTTTCCAGTCCTCTCCAACAATGTGCCAACGTGCATGTCGTTGCGAACGCCAAAGTCGCGATCATACTGCTTCTCAAGCGTGCCGACGTGCTTGTCGTCTCGGGTGTCACGGAGCAGACCGTCAGCATTTCGAGAACGATAACCTCGCATACCGGGTGCATCCTTAGCCATGATTTCTCACCTCCTTTCGATCTTGAGTAAACCTCTTATTTTTATGGCCAATCATTAACTGATAGAACTTTTGAGTTCATGCTCTGGATCAAATAGAGAAACGACGTTAGGGGTGAAGTCATTCTGTTTTTAAGAATTCAGATGTAAAGGTGACTTAAGATGTCATTACTCCTTAACGGGGGCACGAACGGGAGCTTTGAGAGATGATGCCTTGGGGGATGGTGCAGGAAGTTCGTGTCCGAGTATTCGCCAAGTTTGGCGCAACTCGGGGGAAATTTTAATTTCAACCTTAGCCTGCTTTTCCAAATAGGCCGTAAGCCAATGTATTGTTTTGGTTGGACGCATACGTTTACTCCCTCGTCATCTGGTTCCACGTTCATTAAAATGTAGGAATACGGACTTTTCCACTTCACGATATGAAACCGAATTCAATGGTATTCGTGGTATTGCTGCTTTTCTTTCCTTTATTCCCCACGATACACGCCGGGGGCTACCATCCGCCCGCCGTTTTTTCGGAATACCAATGCCGTATTCCATGGCAAATAGATCAAAAAAACGCCGGGGACCTATGCCAACAAACGCCTCAAATGTAATCTTATTTGCCACTTTTGCACCGACAGAAATAGAGTCAGAATGAAATTGTTCCGCCTTGCTTTTTGGATAAGGTTCAATATAAACCACTCGCATAACCCCAGAGGATACGATGTGTTTTGCGCAATTATGGCAAGGAAAAGTAGTACAATACAAAGTGGTTCCACGCGTGGAAACTCCAATACGGCCGCAATTGAGAAGTGCTTCCATCTCGGCATGAACCACCCGTCCGAATTCCGTCAAATCCTTGATCTGACTATCTCGCAGTATACTGCGAACGTCAGAGGTTGCTGGTTTAATGGCCTTTTCTATACGCGTGGCAATATCTTCAATGAGCTTCCCCTGAGCGTCTTTATTCGGATCGCCATCAGCACGCATATAGTCACGACCTTGTGCTTTATCGATATATTTAAATGTTTGGGGATCACGCTGCAACCAATATAAGCCACCGCCAAACCGGGGACAGTCGTTTGCGCCAGAAGCCATTATTTCATTGTATTCATTGGCAACGACAGCCCCTACCTGCCGCGACATATCGGCCGAACGAACGGCGGAGGCAAATGCCATAAACATGGCATACTCATCAAAAGTTGGCGTAGCGAACGGATCCCCAAAAATGATGTCCAGAATACGCTCTATATCAACAATAATTCCGGTATTGTCAGGGTCGTCACGAATAAAAAAATCAGACAAATGGAACGTTTTTACCGTTTGTTGTCCGTACAGTTCAGCTTCTCCTTGGTCTCGCCCAATCAAATTAGTAGCTTGATCGTCCGTCATCCCTTCTATTTTAATCAGATTCTGCCGCCTCCGATCCATGTCACAATGCACCCCAATCAAGTAGAATCCATTTCCGTATATTTGCCGCAGCAACTTGACCTCATCTGGATGCTTCAGTGAATTAATAATAAATGCACGCGGCTTGAAAACGCCAACAGGAGTTTCTCTTTTGGCCGCAATCGCGGCCACTGCCCGCATTGCACAGTAGTCCAATATTTCATCGTGCTGGTTAATACGACGCAAATCATTTCCAACACGCATAGACACATCTATGCGGTCATAGGCAGGCAGGGATAAAACATCTTCGCGGTTGGCCGCCGCCAACAAAAGCTCCGAAACCCGGATAGTATCCACCTTGTACTCAAAATCTTTAGACAACGAATTATGCAATAATTTGGCGACTTCAGAAAGTCGTGCGCCAATTGGGCCAACCAAGGCAATGACCAAGTCGGTTCGCCCCTGCTCGGCGTCTGGTGTTTTCTTTATCGTTTTTCCTGGGGCATACGGCTTGAGTTGTTGTTTTTTAACCATGGTGTGGCAAGAACCTTCAACGCAAACTAAACTCTAATATTCACTAATATACATTACCATTAACAGGCTTACAACCACACACCCTAAAAATTCCCCATACCCGCGGAAACCATAATCGTTCCTTTATTCATTTGCCAGTGCCTGGCGATGCGCACGCTTCCCCCAAAAAATCATCGCACTGGCATCGCCCTCCTGCGCCACAGGAAACAAGGAAAATGCCACCCAACCGGCGCGCCCCGCATCCTCCTCCGGGTTGTTGAGCGCCACCCAGATGCCATACCAAAACTTATTTTATGAAGACATGAAAACGCCCTTCGTCACCAAATCGTCTGGGGATACCACTCCCGAATGGTTTTGTCCGCGGTGACCAGTGACAGGTGCCGCCGTTTGGCGAGGGCAACCATGAGGCGGTCCGCCGGGTCGCGGTGCGACCAGTCCAGTTCCAGACTGTCCAGCCACAAGGGAACGTCAACCGGCACCACTTCCAAGCCAACCACCTGTTCCAAGCGGGCCGCGTAGTCCCGGATTGGGCAGCCCAAATCAAGCTGGCCGGCCCTGGCCTTCAAACCCAGTTCCCACAGCGACACGGCGCACACCAAAGCGCCGGTGTCCGCGATTTTCCGGCAGGCGACCGCCGCCTTCGGAGTCAGGGCCTGGGGTTCAACGGTCCACCAATAAAGGGCGCACGTGTCGAGTACGATCATGTCACACCTCGCCCCATTCCTCCTGGGTCGGCGCGCAGAGGACGGCGGTAGCCGCCGATGCTTTGCCGCGGAGATCGGCAAACACGTCCTCAACCGGACGCTTCTCCCGGATCGGGCAGACACGGAGCACGGGGCGGCGACGGTCGGTCACCACCATTTCCTCCCCGGTTTGTTCAACCCGGCGGAAATAGGCGGACATGCCGGTCTTCAATTTCCGCTTGGCGACCATAAACATGGCACGTCTCCAATGAGAGCTCATATGTGGTCTCATTACCAGTATAGCACACCGCACACCGGCGGCAAACGCAACCTGCCCGGGCAACGACCGGCCAATCATCAGGGTTGACTTCGCCATTCGGGGTTCGATATTCGGCAAAACGGCGGTTCACGACCGCGGATGCCCGATGTTCTGCCGCACCGGGCATCTGTCCCACCCCAACCTTTCCCAGGACCCCGGCGCCATGCGGATCTGCCACCTGACCCCGTCCTTCCTGCCCGACATGGGGGGCATGGAAACCATGATCGACACGCTGGCCCGGAAACAGGCCCGGGCCGGACATGCGGTTTGGGTGGTGACCCGGCAGAAACGGGGTGCTCCCGCGCCGCCCCCCCAGGATTACCGCCAGTTGCAGTACCGCAAGATGGGATTCAACTGGAACGGCATGCTCCTGGGGCTGTTGCGGCATCACCGGCAGCACCGCTTCGACCTCGTCCACGCCCACGGCGTCATCCCGGCGGGTTTTGCCGCCGCCCTGTTTTCCCGGCTCACCAGGGTTCCCTTCGTCTTCACCTCCCATGGCGGCGACGCCCGCCAGGTCACCCGGTTCGGGCGTTTCTGCATCCGCCACGCCGTCCGCCGCGCCGTTTGGGGCACCACCCTCTCGGCCGCGCAGGGGACGTTGCTCACCGGGCTGGGGCTGCCACCCGCCAAGCTGCGGATCATCAGCATTGGCGCCGACCTGGCGGAATTCACCGGGGACGCCAGTCGGGACCGCCCCGCCGCCGCCCCCTATGTGCTGTTTGCCGGCCGGCTGCTGCCCGTCAAGGGGCCCGACCTGGCGCTGGAAGCCTTTGCCAAAGTGCAGGCCCGCCCCCCCGGACTGCGGCTGGCCCTGATGGGGCAGGAAGCCCCCGGGAAATGGGCGGAAGCAGGATTGCCGGACCGTGAGCCGCGCCGCCTGGCCGCCACCCTGGGCATCGCGGACGCCGTCGATTTCCTCGGCATCCGCCTGGGAGTGGACAAGGCGCGCTGGTTCCGGCACGCCGCCCTGCTGCTGGTCAGCTCGCGCTCCGAAGCGCTTTCCGTGGTCACCCTGGAGGCCATGGCCGCCGGGGTGCCGGTGGTCGCCTTCCGCGTGGGCGGCCTCGCCGAACTGGTCCGCCCCGGCCGGACGGGACTGCTGGCGGAACCGGGCGATTGCACCGAACTCGCCGGCCAAGCCAGCGCCCTGCTGGACGATCCGGCCCTGGCGCAGACGATGTCCGCCCAGGCACGGGAAACCGCCCGGGCCTACGATTGGAACCGGATCACCCAAAGTTATCAGGAGCTTTATCAGGATGCCCTGAAGCGGCCGCCACCGCCGGCCTGACCGGAGAACGGCTGGTCATTTGCCCCGGCAACGGCTAAGTTGGCGGGCGCGGGGGTGCCGGACGCCGGCCGCCTTCCGCCACCGGCGGCCATGCCCGGACACACGACACCATGCAACAATCTGAATCTGAACATATCCTGATCACCGGCGGCGCCGGGTTCATCGGTTCCCACCTGGCGGAGGCGCTGGTGAAGGCGGGACGCCGGGTGACCGTCCTTGACGACCTGTCGACCGGCTCGCTCGACAACATCCGCCCGCTGCTCGGCCATGAGCGCTTCCATTTCGCCCGCGCCTCGGTCATGGATCCGATCGTCCTGGACCGGCTGACCGCCGAGGCGGGCACGGTGATCCACCTGGCCGCCGCGGTCGGAGTGAAGCTCATTGTCGAACGGCCGGTCCACACCATTGAAACCAACATCATGGGCACCCATGCGGTGCTGCAAACCGCCCTGCGCTACCGGCGCCGCGTCCTGCTCGCCAGCACCTCCGAAGTTTACGGCAAGGGCTACCGCATCCCCTTTGCGGAAGACGACGATGTGCTGCTGGGCAGCACCAAAAAGAACCGCTGGGCGTACGCCGCCAGCAAGATGATTGACGAGTTCCTGGGGTTTGCCTACCACCAGGAATACGACCTCGAAGTCGTCTGCTTCCGGCTGTTCAACACCGTCGGCCCCCGGCAGACCGGGCAGTACGGCATGGTTATTCCGCGCTTCATCAGCCAGGCGCTGGCCGGCGAGCCGATCTCGGTTCACGGCGACGGCCGGCAGAGCCGCTGCTTTACCGATGTGCGCGACGTGATCCGCGCCCTGCAGCTCCTGATCACCCTGCCAACGGCTCCCGGCCAGCTGTACAACATCGGCGGCGGCGAGGAGGTCAGCATGCTGGAACTGGCCCAACGCATCAAAACCTTGACCGGCAGCGCCTCCCCCATCCGGATGGTGCCGTACGCGGACGCCTACGGCCCCGGCTTTGAAGACATGCAGCGGCGCGTGCCGGACGCCGGCAAAATCCTCCGGGACGCCGGCTGGCACACCACCTACAGCCTGGACGACACCCTCCGCCACATCCTTGAGCACCGGCGCGCCTGACGCCGCTAAAATCAGCCGTGGGAGCCGTTTTCAAAACTCCGGCTCATCCCATTTCTGCATCAAAGACATTCTCTCACAGAGGCACAGAGTAATTTTTTATTGCATTTAGAATGAATTAGTTGTGTTTCCAAGACAATTCACCCCTTCGCTGCCTTTGCTTCCTTCTGTTAAAAATCCGACTTTTGAAAGCACTTCATGGGTTTTTTGAACATCCATTTCCCCATTTCGTTGGGCCGCGCCCGGATTTTGGCAGGACTGGCGGCCCTGCTGGCGTGGACCGCACCGGTCCGCGCGGGCGACTCCACGCTGCTGGACGGCCTCGGCCTGGACAGCACCGCCAGCCGCGAGGAGGGCAAGTACACCTGCGTGCCCAAGCCGCCGCCAGCCCGCCCCGCGCAGTTTTCCGGGGCCGAGGGGCTGCCGCCGCTGCCCCTGCCCGCCGTGCCGCTCCGCCGTACCGAGAAGAAGAATCCGCCCCGGCCGCCGGTGCTGATCGCCAAGATCGCCACCGCCAGCCGCGCCGACTGGGCCACCAACCCCGGCGACGCCGACAACCTGCTGCGCTGGATGGCCCAGGACCTCAAGGTCCATTTCAGCGCCATCAACCTGCCCCAGGACCAGGTGCCGGCCAGCGCCCGGGAGGTGCCGCTCCTCTACCGCACCGGCCATGACGCCTTTGAGTTCCCGCCCGCCGTCCGCCAGCGCCTCCGCGCCTACCTGCTGCAGGGCGGCACGGTGGTCTTCGACGCCTGCTGCGGCCGCCGCGCCTTTGTCGAGTCGGCCCTGCGTGAAATGAACCTGTTGGTGCCCGAACGCCCGCCGTACCGCCTGCCGCCCGACCATCCCCTGTTCCGCAGCTTTGTCGACATCAGCCAGATCCAGTTCCGCGACGGCGCCCGCCAGGCCGGCGCCCAGGACGGCGATCCCGGCATCATCGGCGTCGACGTCGGCTGCCGCACCGCCGTCTTTCTCTTCCGCTGGGACGTCAGTTGCGGCTGGGACAACCTGCCGGACTCGGAGCACCATCACTGCCTGGGCTACACCGTCCCCACCGCCCGCGCCCTCGGCGCCAACCTGACGGCTTACATCACCGCCGAACGCGAGGCCGCCGTGCCGCTGTCCAAGGCCCTGGCCTTCGTCGATGCCTCCCCGGACAAGTCGGGCAAGTTCCTCATCGCCCAGGCCCGCTACGGCGGCCAGTGGCGCACCCGCGATGCCGGGCTGTCCATGCTCCTCAACAGCTTCCATGAACAGACCAAGACGCCGGTCCGCTTCGCCCTGGACGACCTGGCCCTGGATTCGCCGCGCCTCTTCGACGTGCCGTTCCTTTACCTCACCGGCCACCACGATTTCACCCTCAGCGGGGCCGAACGCGCCGGGTTGCGCCGTTACCTGCGCAGCGGCGGGCTGCTGCTGGCCGAGGCCTGCTGCGGCCGCAGCGGCTTTGACCGCGCCTTCCGCCGCGAACTCCGCGCCGTGCTGCCCGAGGCCGAACTGGCGCCGCTGCCCGCCGGCCATCCGCTTTTCCATTACCCCAACGCCGTCACCGCCGTCCAGCCGCGCCCGGCCCTGGCCCAGGCCCTTGGCGTCAGCGGCCGGGTGCCGCCGCGGCTGCTGGCCGTGTCGCTCAACGGCCAGCCGGCCGTGATCTATTCCCCGTGGGGGCTGGCCTGCGGCTGGGAACTGGCCGCCTGCCCCTACTGCCAGGGCCCGGCCCCCACTGACGCCCTGGCCCTCGGCGTCAATATCCTGAGTTGGGCCGTGGCCCAGTGAGGAGGCGCGGCCCCGGAGGGGCTCCGCCGGCAGGCGGGAGCTTTTTCGGCTGTTCTCGGGGTCGGTATCGGTGTCGGAATCGGTATCGCCGGGAAACCTATCGAACACTTCAACCCAAGAAAGCTCCGGAAAACCGGATCAGCCAACAAGTATGCCAGGCGCCCCGCCCCACGGCCCGTGCCTTGTCGCAGGGGCGGGGTGGCGCTATGGTATGCGCTCTTTGACGGGTGCCATCCCGGCGCCCCCCAAACACCCTGTCGCTGGAGGCTGCCGAAACCGGATGAAAACGCCCCTTGTCCTGGCCGGTTTTCTGGCCAGCCTGAGCTTGACCGCAACCCTCGCCGCCGCTGACGCGCCGGCCATTGGCAAAGGAGATCCGACCGTGAGCCAGCCCAACCCCACCGTGCTGATCAAAACCGGCATGGGCGACCTGACCATCGAGCTGTTCGAAGACCAGGCGCCGAACACCGTCGCCAACTTCATCTCCCTGGTGGAGAGCGGCTTCTACAACGGCATCGCCTTCCACCGCATCATCCCCGGCTTCATGGCCCAGGGCGGCTGCCCGAACGCCCGCGAGGGCGCCTCCGGCGTCCCCGGCACCGGCGGCCCGGGCTACCGCTTCGCCGACGAGATCAACCCGGCGCTCAAGCACACCAGCCGCGGCCTCCTCTCCATGGCCAATGCCGGCCCCAACACCAACGGCAGCCAGTTCTTCCTCTGCTTCACTGCCACCCCCTGGCTGGACGGCAAGCATGCCGTGTTTGGCAAGGTGATCAAGGGGCAGGAGGTGCTGGACAAGCTGGAAGCCGTCGGCACCCAGTCCGGCCGTCCCACCCAGCGGGTCGTGATGGAGATGCAGGTGCTCTCCAAGCGCGCCCATCCCTACGCCGTCAAGAAACTGTGACGGCCGGACCGGGCCGGGACTGAAGCCGCGCGCGGAGAATGCCTCCGCGCCGGCTGTGTTCCGGCCCGCCTCCCCCCCCTCCCGCTTAGCCTTCCCACCGACGGGGCCTCATCATGATCGCTTGGATCTTCAAGAAAATTTTGGGTACGCGCAACCAGCGGATGCTGAAAAAGATCCGTCCCGTGGTGGCTGAGATCAACCGCATCGAGGCGGGCTACCAGCAGCTGACCGACGAGCAGCTCCAGGCCAAGACCACGGAGTTCCAGCAGCGCATCCGCCAGGGTGAGACCGTGGACGCCCTGTTGCCCGAGGCCTACGCGGCGGTCAAGAACGCCTGCCGCCGCCTGTGCGGCCGCGAGATTGAGGTGACCGAGCACAAGATGGTCTGGGACATGGTGCCCTACGACGTCCAGATCATCGGCGGCATCGTCCTGCACCGCGGCGGCATCGCCGAAATGGCCACCGGCGAAGGCAAGACCCTGGTCGCCACCTTCCCCCTCTACCTCAACGCCCTCACCGGCCGCAACTGCCAGCTGGTCACCGTCAACGACTACCTGGCCCGGCGCGACGCCGAATGGATGGGCGCCGTCTTCCGCTTCCTCGGCCTCACCGTCGGCTGCATCCAGAACCAGATGCCGCCCCCCGAACGCCGCGCCCAGTACGCCTGCGACATCACCTACGGCACCAACAGCGAGTTCGGCTTCGACTACCTGCGCGACATGGGCATGGCCATGAGCAAGGACGACATGGTGCAGCGCGACCACTATTTCGTCATCATCGACGAGGTCGACTCCATCCTCATCGACGAGGCCCGCACCCCGCTGATCATTTCCGGCCCGGCCGCCGTTTCCAGCCACCGCTACGACAAGCTCAAGCCGCCGGTCGCCGAGCTGTTCCGGATCCAGAGCCTGTTCTGCTCGCGCCTCGCCCAGGAGGCCAAGGAGGTGCTGGAAAACCCCGCCGCCAGCGACGAGGCGCGCGACGAGGCCATGGTCAAGCTCGTCCAGGTCCACCTCGGCGTGCCCAAGCACAAGCAGCTGATGCGCCTGCTCGAGGATCCGTCAATACGCAAGGCTTTCGAGCGCAAAGAGTTGGAAATGCACGGCGACATGAACCGCGCCTTCTTCCGGGAGATGAAGGAACAGCTCATGTTCTCCATCGATGAGCGCGGCCACGAGGCCGACCTCACCGAAAAGGGGCGCCGCCACCTCTCCCCCGACAACCCCGACGGCTTCGTCATCCCCGACCTCGGCGTGCTCTACCACGAAATCGACAGCAATCCGGCCCTGAGCGACACCGAAAAGGCCGCCAAGCGCCAGGAGGCGCTCCAGCTCTTCGAAGGCCAGAGCGAGACCATCCACAACATCTCCCAGCTGCTGCGCGCCTACTGCCTGTTCGAGAAGGACGTCCAGTACGTCGTCCAGGAAAACAAGGTGCTCATCGTCGACGAGTTCACCGGCCGCCTGATGCCCGGCCGCCGCTGGAGCGAGGGACTGCACCAGGCCGTCGAGGCCAAGGAAGGGGTGCAGATCGAACGCGAGACCCAGACCCTGGCCACCATCACCATCCAGAACTACTTCCGCCTCTATGAAAAACTGGCCGGCATGACCGGCACCGCCGAGACCGAGGCCAGCGAGTTCAAGGACATCTACAAGCTCGACGTGGTGGTCATCCCCACCAACCAGCCGTGCGTCCGCCAGGACAGCGACGACCGCATCTACAAGACCAAGCGCGAAAAGTACAACGCCGTCGTCGCCGAGGTCGAGGACTGCAACCAGCGCGGCCAGCCGGTGCTGGTCGGCACCGTGTCGGTGGATGTCTCCGAGGTGCTGAGCCGCATGCTCGACCGCAAGAAGATCGTCCACAACGTGCTGAACGCCAAAAACCACCAGTCCGAGGCGGAAATCGTCGCCCGCGCCGGCCAGCGCGGCGCCATCACCATCGCCACCAACATGGCCGGCCGCGGCACCGACATCAAGCTCGGCCCCGGCGTCGCCGACCTCGGCGGCCTCCATGTCATCGCCTCCGAACGCCACGACGCCCGCCGCATCGACCGCCAGCTCCGCGGCCGCTGCGCCCGCCAGGGCGACCCCGGTTCCTCCCGTTTCTATGTCTCCCTGGAAGACAACCTGATGCGGTTGTTCGGCTCCGACCGCGTCGCCGGCATCATGGAAAAACTCGGCCTGCAGGAAGGCGAGGAGCTGTCCCACAGCTTCCTCAACAAGTCGATCGAACGCGCCCAGCGCCGCGTCGAGCAGCAGCATTTCTCCGTCCGCAAGCGCACCCTTGAATATGACGATGTGATGAACAAGCAGCGCGCCGTCATCTACGGCCTGCGCAAGCAGGTGCTGTACAACGAGGATCCCCGCGCCCTGCTCTTCGACTTCCTCTTCACCGCCGTGGCGGAGCACATCGAAGCCGCCGCCGTCAGCGTGGAAAAGGGCGGCCGCCTCAACCGCGGCGAACTGCTGGCCTGGCTCACCAACCACTTCCCCCTCGGCTTCACCGCCGCCGACCTGGACTGGCCGGAGGGCGAAACGCCCGAGGACCTGGCCAAGCGCCTGGTCGACCGCATCGAGGTCGCCTACAAGCTCAAGGAGGCCAACGAGGACCCCGCCGCCCTGCGCTGGCTGGAGCGCATGATCATGCTCCAGGGCATCGACACCCTGTGGCAGGAACACCTCTACGGCATGGACGCCCTGCGCTACTCCATCCAGCTCCGCGCCTACGGCCAGCGCGACCCGCTGGTCGAGTACAAGCAGGAGGCGTTCCGCATGTTCTCCACCCTGATGGACGCCATCAAGGACGCCATTCTCGGCAACATGTTCCGCTCCGCCACCAACCTGATGGCCTTCCAGCAGCTGCTGCGCATGCTGCCGCGGCAGACCACCCACCAGGAAGCCACCCAGTTCGGCGACCTGCCCCCGGCGGGCGGCCAGCCGCCGCCGGCCGTCGCCACCGCCGGCACCGGCTCCAGCGCCGCCGGCGACATTCCCATCGGCGACAACGGCCTCCCCGTCGGCGTCACCATCCGCCGCGACGTCGCCAAGGTCGGCCGCAACGACCCCTGCCCCTGCGGCAGCGGCAAGAAGTTCAAACAGTGCTGCGGGAAGTGACGGCGGGCACCGCCGGAAAACCAACCGCAGATTGAGTGTGGCGTGATGGGTTCCATTTTATTGCCCATCATCGGGGTCGGTCTCGGTATCGGAATCGGTATCGACCACCGGCCGCCTCTGTCGGACTGATTTCTCATTGACCCCATAACCGCGCCGCCCAAGCTTCGTCAGCATGGCAACAATGCGGTCGAGCAATGCCTTTGCGTTGACATTCTCCTCCCGTGTCAATGCCCCGCAAATCTGCAAGACATCCTGCCCTGCCCCGCATTCCAGCGCCGAGCCCCGGGCAATCTCGAAGTAGCGGCGGCGATCCCCATCTGTCGCCTTGCCATTTCCTTCGGCGATATTCAAAGGGATGGTCTGTGACGCGCGCACAAGCTGGTCTTTCGCGTTACGATGCCCCTTCAGCGCTTCGCAATAGTGGTAAACCCAGCCAACGTATTCGATGGCCGCGCGGTACGCGTCAAGTTTCTCATGTCCGAAACTCATGGCCTGCTCCTTTTCGATTCCGATACCGATTCCGAATTTTCCAAGCACCGCAGACAAAAAATTCCGATATTCGTCAATCTGCGGTTCTTTCCCTGTTCCCTCACCACATCTGCCGGTCCAGCGCGCGGTAGTGGATCGCCTCGGTGATGTGCCGGGGCAGGATGTGCGGCTCCCCGTGCAGGTCCGCCAACGTGCGGGCAACCCGCAAAATGCGGTGGTAGGCGCGGGCGCTCAGGCTGAGGTCGCGCAGCGCCAGCCGCAGCATCGCCTTGCCGTCCTCGCCGAGGGCGCAATGCTCCTCGATCATCGCCGGCGTCATCTCCGCATTGGTGCGCACCGGCGAGCCGCGGAAGCGGGCCGCCTGCCGCCGGCGCGCCGCCTCGACCCGGAGGCGCAGGGCTTCCGAGCCCTCGCCCCGCGGCCGCCCCATCAGTTCCGGCTCGGACACCGCCGCCACCTCGACGTGCAGGTCGATGCGGTCGAGCAACGGCCCGGACACGCGCGACCGGTAGCGCTGGATTTGGGCATGGCCGCAGCGGCACTGGCGCTGCAGGTTGCCGTAATGCCCGCAGGGACAGGGGTTCATCGCCGCCACCAGCATGAAGCGCGCCGGAAAGGTGAAGCTGCCCGCCGCGCGGCTGATGGTCACCGTGCCGCTTTCCAGCGGCTGCCGCAACACCTCCAGCACGTTGCGCCGGAACTCGGGCAGTTCGTCCAGGAACAGCACCCCGTTGTGCGCCAGGCTGATCTCGCCGGGCCGCGGCACCGTCTGCCCCCCGATCAGCCCGGCATCGCTGACCGTATGGTGGGGACTGCGGAACGGCCGGTCGGCCAGCAGCGCCGTCCCCCGCGGCAGCACCCCGGCAATGCTGTGCACACGGGTGACCTCCAGCGCCTCCTCCAGCGACAGCGGCGGCAGGATCGACGGCAGCCGCTGCGCCAGCATGGTCTTGCCCGCCCCTGGCGGGCCGATCAGCAGCAGGTTGTGCCCGCCCGCCGCCGCCACCTCCAGCGCGCGCCGGGCCGTCTCCTGCCCCTTGACGTCGGCAAAGTCCAGCGGCGAGCGCGGCTGGGCCCGGAACAGCGTCTCCGGATCGGCCGCCGGCTCCACCGCCGGCCCTTCGCCGCGCAAAAACGCCACCGCCTCCCCGAGGTTGCGGACGCCGCACACGGCGACGCCGGCCGCCACCGCCGCCTCGGCGGCGTTTTCCGCCGGCACCAGCAGCCGGTGGAAGCCGCGGTCCCGGGCGTGCAGGGCAATCGGCAGCGCCCCATGCACCGGCCGCACCCCGCCGTCGAGCGCCAGCTCGCCGACACAGAGCGTGCCGGCCAGCCGCTCCCGGTCGCAGCCGTTCATCGCCGCCACCATGCTGAGGGCGATCGGCAGGTCGAACGCCGCCCCCTCCTTGCGCACGTCGGCCGGCGCCAGGTTCACCGTCGTCCGCCCCGGCGGCGGATAGAAGCCGTTATTGCGTAGCGCCGACCACACCCGCTCGCGGCTCTCGCGCACCGCCGTGTCGGGCAGCCCGACCACCGTCACCACCGCGTCGTTGCCCACCCCCGAGGCGTTCACCTCGATCTCCACCGTGAACGCCTCAACGCCCTGGATCGCCGAACTCCACGTTTTGGCCATCATGGCAACGCCCTCCACTAGAGCTAACATCTCTTACCGTATATAACGTTTCGTTTCCTTTTTTATTGTTCACCGCTGGCCCAGCGGGTGCCGTTGGCCGCCACCCTCTGGAGTTTGGCAGAAACCATGCGCGCCAGCCGGTGCCACACTCCGAAAACAGCCTGAAGGCTGGACTCAAACAAGGGGCGCCGGTCGTTTGAGTTCACGCTTTAGCGTGTCTGGCCTGGGCATAAGTACAGGGGGATGGAGCTGCGTCCCGGAGGGACTGAATGAAAATAGGCAGGGGCTTCAGCCCCTGTTCCGAAAAATGAAACGATGGCGTGCCGTAGGTACGCCGCGATTCGCCGCGTACCTGACGGCACGCGAACTGGGGGGCGGGCAAAACAGGGGCTTAAGCCCCTGCCTATTCCCGCCCCGTCCCGCTGGGACGGGAAAACCGCCCCTGGTGTTCCCTTGCCTCGTCGCCGTTGGCGACAAAACTCACAAACCACTGTACCAAGGGCCGCTCACGTCGTCCCGCTCTGCCGGCCGCCGTGGAGGGGCAGGTCGCCGCCGTTGAGACGCAGCCGGCCGCCAACGCCCTCCGGCAGTGTCACCTGCCAGGCCGTGGCGCCCGTGGCGGTGCGCCGGAACTCCGTTTCGACCAGGCCGCACGGGTGCGGGGTGCAACCGCGCGCCCAGGCCAGCGGCCCCAGCCGCGGTTCCACCGCCACCGAACGGAAACCAAAATCGGCGGGGCGCACGCCCAGGATCGAGGCATGGTAATGGTAAAGCGGATGCGCCCCCCAGGCATGGCAGTCGGAGCGGGCGGGTTCCGGTTCCTCGGGAGTGGTGCGGAACCCCTGGGCGCCGAGGCCGAACCACAGCGCCATGCGCTCCAGCAGGGTGTCCGTCGCATCCAGGACGCGGCAGGCCTCGAACAGATAATGGGCGAAATAGACCGTGACCCGTTCCAGGTCCGGATCGTTGAGCAGGCCGCGGCGCAACGGCGCCAGCCGGGCCGCGGGCAGCCGGTTGCTCAGCAGCGCCAGGCACTGGGCATGCTCGGAGAAGCGGTTTTTCTCCTGGGTGTCGGCATAGAGCCCGCGCGCCTCATCCCAGAACGCCGCGTCGGTGGCGCGGGCCAGTTCCCCGGCCCGGCGGCGGCACCGGGCCGCGTGTTCCGGCTCGCCGAGCCAGGCCTCCAGTTCCGCCACCCGGTCCAGGATGTAGACGAGCTGCCAGTTCAGGATGCCGTTGGGCTCGCGGTCGGCCCCCGGCGGCATGCCGGCGGTCGGGGCGTGGGGCGGCTGCCACGAACGCCAGCCCAGGGTCCAGTCGGTGAACAGCCAGCCCGGGGCGGGCCCCAGCAGGCCGTCGCCGCCGATCCAGCCCTCATAGACGTCGAGGACGCCGCGCACCCCGGGCATCAGCGAACGCACAAACTCCGCATCCCCGCGCCATTGGGCATAGTCATGGACCATGCCCAGCCACCACAGCGAGAACGGCGGAATGACCTGGTTCATGCGGACCGGCCAGCGCGACGCCGTGAGGCCGCTGGTGGTGCTGCGCCGGGAGGCGTCGAACATCCGCAACGCCTTGCGCGGCAGACGGTCGTCCGCCGTCAGAACGTAGGTGGTCAAAACCTCCAGCCGGGTGTCGCCGATGTACATCATCTGCTCGTAATAGGGGCAGTCCATGTAGGTCTCATGCATGCACATCTGCATCACGCGGAGCATCGGCGGCTGCGCCGCGGCCAGGCGCGGGTCGGCGGCGGCGAACTCCGCCGCCGGGACCAGCGGATAGCCGGTCTCCTCCACGTCCAGGCGGTCCAGGGTCAGCGCGTCGCCGGCGGTCTCCACCCGCAATTCCACGTACCGCCCCGCGCGCCACCACAGGGGGGCAAAGGCACGGCCGGCCCCGCCATCCGGCAAAAAGGTGTCGCCGGCCCCCTTGAACAGCTTGCCCTCGATCTGGTCGCGGTTGCCCTTGCCGGCACCCTCAACGGGATCGTACAGGCCTTCGGCCCAGCGCAGCGAAAGGCGGGCATCACGGCCGCCCGAGACGGTCACGGCCGGATAGGCGCAGCGATAGTCCTCGAGATCCAAAATGGCCCGCCGCACCGTCCGCGGCGGAATGACCAGCCGGCCGCCGGCCAGCCAGTCCTGCCAGGCGCGCCGCTCGGCGGCGAGATCCTGGGCCGCCAGCACCGGTGCGGACTCCGCACCGGCCGCCGCGGCGTCCAGATGGCGGACCACCGGCGCCGGCGCCGGCGCGGAACGCATGGCCGGCAACGTCCCCGGCCGCAGCAGGTGGATCATTTTCGGCGCCCAGTCCATGAAGGGCAGCCGCGCGAAACCGGGCTCGACCGTCGCCACGCCCCCCCAGCCGTCGCCGGCGCCGTGCTCGAACCCCCAGTCAAACGCCGCCGCCGTCACCGTCTCTTGGGCACCGGTGCCCCAGGTGATCTCCGGGCCGGTGAACGCCTGCCCGCCCAGCCGCCGGCCTTCCCAGACCGCCACGCCCGTGCCGATCAGGGCGTCGTGCGGGCCGTCGCCGGCGACCAGCAGGCCGTGGCGAACGCTGGCCTGGGCAAACGGCGACTGCGGGCCGAGGGACCACACGCGGGCCACCAGCTGGTGCGCCCCGGCCGGCCACGCGATCTCGTACGTCTCAAAGAACCAATTCTCGTCGTCGCCCCGCTCCGGCCCGCGGCCAACCCGCACGCCGTCCACATACAATTCATACCGCTCATCGGCGGTGACGTGCAGGCGCCAGGTGGCGGCCTCGGCCAGCGTGAACCGGCACCGGTACGCCGCCACCAGCGGCCGGGCCGCAGCCTCCGGCAGGCTGATCCACGAACACGGCCACTGCCCGAACTTGTTCCAGCGGCTGGCGGCCTCCACATCCTGGTAAGGGGCATCAGCGGGAGACACACGGCGGCAACCAACAACCGGGACGGACATGGCCAAGCTCCAGAGAAATTGTGCGGGTGCGCAGGTCTGGGAGGAAAAACGCCGGCCGCCTCATCGTCGTCGTGCCGGCGGCATGCAGAAATCACTTGAAGAGCGACAATATAACAGCCCCCATGCCCCCTGACCGCGGCGCCGGGCGCATGGGTGCATGTTACTTCTGTCGGGGATTCCTTTGTGGTCCGTTCGCCGGCATGACTGGGGCTTGGGGCCAACTGACGCCATTCGATAGGCGATGATCGACGGAACGGACAGGCGCCCCCGGCCGGCCTCTCCGCGGGGTGCAACCCCGCGAAGAGAGGGTGTTCCGCTGTAGCCGCGGCTGTGCCAGCCGCGCGGGGAGTGGTCATGTGGGGGCGCCTGGCACAGGCGCCGCTACAGAAGACGGACCTGTAGGCACGGGCGTGTCGCCCGGGGCTGGAGTTTGGCAGAAACCATGCGCGCCAGCCGGTGCCACACTCCGAAGACAGCCTGAAGGCTGGACTCAAACAAGGGGCGCCGGTCGTTTGAGTTCACGCTTTAGCGTGTCTGGCCTGGGCATACGTACGGGGGGCCGGCTTGGCGGTTGCATCCAAGACAAGCACAGTTTATATTGAAAAACAATAAGTACGGTTAGCATTTTTCAAGGAACAAAGACATGATCGAACGGCGCGGCCTGCGTGACACCATCGAAACCGCACTCCAGCGGAGCCGATGCGTTGCCCTCTTGGGGCCGCGCCAATGCGGCAAGACGACGGTGGCCCGTGAGATCGCCGCCGCGCATGGCGCAAACATTTTCGACTTGGAAGACCCGGATGACGATGCCCGTTTGCAACAGGCCAAGCTGGTCCTGGGGCGGCAAACCGGGCTGGTGGTGCTGGACGAGATTCAGCGGCGACCGGATCTCCTGCCCGTTCTGCGCGTGTTGCTGGACCGCGTGCCGCTGCCCGCGAAATTCCTGACCCTGGGCAGCGCGTCGCCGGACTTGAAACGTGGCGCGGCGGAATCGTTGGCGGGACGCGTGGAACTCGTTCACATGTCCGGATTCACCTTGGACGAAACGGGGGCCGGAGCACTCTTCCCCTTGTGGATGCGCGGCGGTTTTCCGCTTTCCTATTTGGCAGCGGACGACGCGGCCAGCGCGGCCTGGCGTTCGAACTTCATTCAGACGTTTGTGGAGCGGGATCTGAGAATGATGGGGGTTGAACTTGCTCCCGCCATGATGCGACGCTTTTGGGGCATGCTCGCCCACCTGCACGGCCAGCACTGGAATGGCTCCGACATCGCCAGCTCCCTGCAACTCTCCCGCCCCACGGTACAACGTTATCTGGATTTGCTGACGGCGGCCTATGTGGTGCGGCAATTGCCGCCCTGGCACGAAAACGCCGGCAAGCGGATCGTCAAATCGGCCAAGGTCTATGTGCGCGACAGCGGCCTGCTGCACGAACTTCTGGGCGTGCGGTCACAGGACCGGCTGGAAGCACATCCCAAACTGGGTGCCTCCTGGGAAGGCTTCGCCATGGAACAGATCTTGGCGCACAACGACGAACGCAATGCCTACCACTGGGGAACGCATGGCGGCGCGGAACTGGATCTGCTGCTGGTGACGGGCGGGCGGCGGATCGGCTTCGAATTCAAGTACACGTCATCCCCCTCGACCACGCGTTCCATGCACATCGCGCTCGCCGACCTGCGGCTCGACCATCTCTATACAGTGTCCCCGATCACCGCCGCCTTCCCTCTAGGCGAACGGATGACGGCGCTGCCCCTGCCGGACGCCGCGCGCGACTGGGCCACGGACGGGTGACGCCTTTACCATCACCCTCTGAATGCCTTACAATGCGGGCGTTTTTACGCTCGCCCGGCGTTCACACCACGGGAAACGCGCCCCGGGTGCTGGCCCTCTATCATGGCACCGGCGCCGGACTCGTTGACCGCTTGATCCTGGCGGACTATCATCGGGGAACCCATCATGTGGTCTCCTTCGACAAGGATTTCTGCCGCCTGGATGGCGTACAGGAGTTGTAACCCAGGCTGACCGGCCCCTTCGCGCTCAGCGTAACAGCGCTCGCCTCTCGCACTCGAATCGTTTAATGTCCGGAAAAAATGCAATAAGTATGCAAAAATAGGAAACAGCATGATATTAGCGGCGAAATGAACACGCGAAAAAAGAAGACAGTGGCGGCGGTCGGCCGCCTGGCGGGATGCTCCGGGGGCACCGTCTCCCGGGTCGTCAACAACAGCGGCTACGTCAGCCCGGACACCCGCAAGGCCGTCCTAGCGGCGATCAAGGCCACGGGCTATGTCCCCAAGGCGAAGCGGGAACACCCCGGCGCGCCCGCCGGCCACGCCCGGCGCACCGCCAAGAAGGTCATTGAGGTGATCGCCACCCGCAACCGCCAGTCGGAAGATTTCTCGATGGAGGACGGGCAGGCGCATTTCGGCCCGCTGACCAAACGGGCGGACGAGGCCATTCTGCCGGACATCATCGACCATGGCATGGGCTTCCACCGGCAGATCATCTTCGGCATCGTGGAGGAAATCCGCCGCCTGGGGTATAAAACGGTCCTGCAAGCCACCAGCAACCTGGCTGACAACCAGTTCCTAGCCGAGGTCAATGTCGCCGACAAGTGCGGCGTGCTGCTGGTGGGCGAGCACAGCCCGGTCCTGGACACGTTCGTCGCCCGGTGCAAGCATCCGCTGGTACTGGTTGACATGGTCGGAGACAGCCGGGCCGATGTGGTCACCACGGACAATTTTTACGGCACCCGGATTCTTTTTGATTATCTTCACTCCCTGGGGCACCGCAAGCTCGGGTACGTCGGCGGACCGGCGGCAGGACACCAGGAACGGTTTGCCTCCTTCAAACTCTGCATGATCGAGGCCGACCTGGCCATCCGCCCAGAATGGATCTCCATCGGACCCAACCATTTCGCGACCACGGTTGAAAACGCCCGGACCCTCCTGGACCGCCCGAACCGCCCGACGGCCATTCTCTGCTGCAACGATGTGGCGGCGCTGGCCGTGATGCGGGTCGCCGGCCAGCTTGGCATCGCCGTCCCCCAACAACTGAGCATCGCCGGCTTTGACGATGTCGAAGCGGCAACCCTGGTCAATCCGCCCCTGACCACCCTGCGGGTGCGCACGGCGGAGCTGGGCCGGGAAGCCGTCCAGCGGCTGGTCATGCAGATCCAGAACGGCCAGCCTCCACGCACCGACGGCTGCCGTGTGCTGTTCCGCCCCGAACTGGTGATCCGCCAGTCCACTGCGCGCCCGGCCTGAATTGGGGCCACCCTTTTGAAAAGGGTGCTCCCCCCGCGCTCCGCGCTTCGCAGTCCCGGCTTTTCCGGGTCGTTCACATGTTCACTCTGCACCCCCCTGGCTCCTGCCTCCGCCTACTTGTCGCCCGGCCGTTTTTACGCTGCCTGTTTTTTTAACCACCTAATTGTCAATTAATTAACTTCCAGCAACATGCAATAATGTAAAATATTATGAAATTAATTTGATTTTTCACGTTTTCATGTTATGATATTTTCCAGTTTCGGGCCTTTGCGAGCCGCGCAAAAGCGGCCTTCAACCCAAAGAAGGCGGTGGCCTGGATCGTACGCAAGTCACGCAGCAGATGAAGAATGAGACAAAGTCAGGAGCCCATCCACGGTGGAAGCGGCTCCTTGCCGGCCCGGGTGATACTGGAGACCGGGCGGCAAGCGTGTAATGATCCTCCAGTAAGGAGCGCTCACATGAAGTGTGCAACCGTATTGGGTCTGATCGTTGCCTGTTTGGTTCTGGTTCCAACGGGCATGGCCGCCAATCTGCTCGTCAATGGAGATTTTGAGAGCGCCGGAGCCTGGAACTTTATAAATGGCACTGAGTACAGCATGGACTACAATCACACTCCCGACGGCACACAATCCATCAAGGAGTCCAACCCTTCGACCGCCTGGGCAATTCAGACCATCACCAGCGGCTTCTCCATCGGGCAATCATACACAGCTTCTGTCTACGGCTACATCGCTGGCGACGCCCTGCCAAATGCGTGGAATGTGGGTGTCTTGAATATCGTTTTCCGCGACAGCGCGAACAACGAGTTTAGTTACCAAGACTCCACCTTTCTGACAACCAGTTCGCCAGCAGGACAGTGGATTCTCGGAACTGTGACCGGCACCATTCCCACTGGTACCGCGAGCATCCTTTTCCGGCTTTATGAAAACAGCCCAACAACCACAACCGTGTATTTCGACGATGCCTCCATGGTGGTTCCCGAACCGGCTTCGCTGGTCATGCTCGGCACGGCCTTGGTTGGTCTCTTGGCCGGCGCCCGGCGGAAGCGGACGTGATTTAAGATTCGGCGCGCATGTGCCACCGCCGAGGGCATTGTCCACGACGGTGTGTCCCCACACCACGGGGAACGCGCCCGTACCTACCTGTAACAGCATGGGTATGCCACGCTTGGCGGCCTTCATAATGCCCCGGCTTGTTGGATTCGAGTGAAGAATAACATGAAGCCAAACCAACATGAGCGGGCAGCGGTTAGGGCTTGGGGTAACCGCTTTGCCCCGGATGCGTTACCCCCTTTTTCCTTTACCTATCGGGGGCGGCCGTCGGGAGAGTTTCTGCTGGCTTGGCGTGGCGAAAACATGGGAGGGGGTAGTGGCAACGCATTTGTCCGGGAGGTCTGTCGCCGCTCCGATAGCGTCACCGGACTGTCTGTTCGCGCCGAGGTCAAGGCCCACACGGATTTTCCCGCCGTGGAATGGGTTCTTCACCTGAAAAACGAGGGAACGGCCGACACCCCGATCATCGAAAACCTCCAGGCGTTGGATGCCCTCTGGCCGCTGGCCGCCACGGCACCGTGCGCGCTCCGTTATGCAAAGGGCGCACTCTGCCTGCCCGAGGATTTCATGCCGTGCGATGCCGCCCTGTCGCCCAAGGGGCGGATGAGCTTCCAGCCGGGCGGCGGCCGTTCGTCCAGCGAATATCTGCCATTTTTCAACCTCGACCTTGGCGACGGCGAAGGAGTCATGCTGGCCATCGGCTGGACCGGCGAATGGGCCGCCTCCTTCGACCGCGAGGCGGCCGGGCCGTTGCGGCTCCGGGCAGGGATGGCGTTGACCCACTTCAAACTGCATCCCGGCGAGGAGGTGCGCACCCCGCGCATTCTCCTGATCTTCTGGAAGGGTGACCGTCTGCGCGGGCACAATCTCCTCCGCCGCTTCATCTTGAAGCATCACTGTCCGCAAGTGGACGGCCAGCCCGTCATCGGACCGCTTTGCAACATGAACTGGGGGGCGACCGCTGCCGAAGTCCACCTCGACAACATCCGGAACATCATTGAACACGATCTGCCTTTCGAATACTACTGGATCGATGCGGAGTGGTTCGGGAAGGGCGGCCCCTGGATGACGTCTGCCGGTGACTGGACCCCACGGCCCGACCTGTATCCGGACGGGTTCAAGCCCATCAGCGACCGGCTTCACCAGTCCGGGCGGAAGTTTTTGTTGTGGATGGAGTATGAGCGCGTCGCTCCCGGCACGCCATGGGTGGAAAAATGCGCGCCATGGTTGCTTGGTGGCATCCCCGACCGGGACGCCATCGCCTGGGCCGACTATGGCCGGCATTTGCAGCCCCAGGAGTGGGCGTTGCAGGAAAGCCGCCGCAATCAATTGGGCAAGGGGGATCGTCTGTTGAATCTGGGCGACCCGGCCTGCCGCCGTTTCCTGGTGGATTTCCTTTCGCGAAAAATCGCGGAGTATGGCATTGACTGCCTGCGGCAGGACTCCAACATTGCCCACCTGGCCTATTGGCGAAACGCGGACGCACCCGACCGCCAGGGGATCACCGAAATCCGTTACGTGGAAGGCCAGTACGCCCTCTGGGACGAACTGCTCGCCCGGCACCCGCAGCTGATCATCGACAATTGCGCCAGCGGCGGGCGGCGGCTGGACATCGAATCGCTCTCGCGCACCACCCCATTGTGGCGGACCGATTTCACCGTCGGTGACGGCGATCCCACCGCCGTCCAGCGCCACACCGGCGGCATTCTCCTGTGGCTCCCCTTGAACGGCACCGGCGGTGGTTACCTGGACAAGCTTGATTCATACAGCCTCAGGAGCAAGGCCTGTTCCGCGTTGGTTGTCGGTCTTCACGGCACCGGCGACGCCCCGCAAGCGGCGATTCCCCAGGACTACCCGTATGCGAAGGCAAAAGTCTTGCTTGCTGAATATCTCGCCATCCGGGAATATTTTCTGGGCGATTACTATCCGTTGACGGAATATTCCGTGAACGACGATGCCTGGATGGTTTACCAGCTCGACCGGCCCGAGGCGGGAGATGGACTGGTGGTGGCACTGAAACGGTCGAAGAGTTCGTATAATAAAGGCAATTTCCCGCTTTACGCACTGCTTCCCAATGTGGAATACGAGATAACCAACATGGACACTGGTGTCTCAACATGCCTGACGGGCAAGACACTGTCTACAACTGGACTGGATGTGGCATTGAATAAAGCTCCTGACTCGGCGCTCTTCAGATACCACACGACGCAAACTCACGACACTTCTATATTGAAACGCGAGGGCAGAAAAACGGAGAGATACACCATGCGAACACCCGGCGTTTCAATTGGCAAAGGCTTTTTCACCCTCATCGAGCTCTTGGTTGTCATTGCCATCATCGCGATCCTGGCGGCGATGCTGCTGCCCTCGTTGGGCAAGGCGCGTGGAAGGGCATACGGCATCAAGTGTGCCAGCAACATCAAGCAAATCGCCTTGGCCTGGACCTGCTATGCGGGTGACTACAACGATTTCATGCCCTTTTCCGCGGGCTTGACGGACGCCAATGGCTGGCAGGTCTGGTGGCAGAGTTGCACACCCTATCTCGGCTACGGTTCGCTTGATTTGGTGGCGGGGGCGCAGGAGCCGGAAGCGTTGCATTGTCCCGCCAGCAATAACTACATCACCATTGCCAATCAGGCGCTACCGGTCGGCAGCCTTCTTCCCGCCGGCAATCGTTGGGAATATCGCACCAATTATGCTTATCATGTCTGGTGTAACGCCGGACAAGCCGGTACGGAAGAATATAAGAAGCTGGTGAAATTATCCACGTTC